>JABMPX010000004.1 GCA_013203625.1 Parcubacteria group bacterium
CCACCAGCCTCGATTTTATATATTTTCCAATAGTGCCAACTTCCGCCTTCTCGACGACATGGATTTTCTTTTCGACCTTCAACCAATAGTTCAATACTTTTTGAATCTAATCCGACTTCTTCTTTGAGTTCACGTTCTGCTGAATGTTCAAAAGAATTATCTTCATCAAGATGTCCTGCTGGAGGTGCAAAACCAAATGGCTGTTTTTTCCTCTCGATGAGTAATAATTTCTCATCTCTCCAAACCAACATTCCAACGCTTTTATTGTCACATTTTTTTGTCATAATTATTTTAATTTTTTCGCTCAATTTTCCGTTCAATCTGACCACCGAACCACCACGCGACGAGGCGGAAAGCTTGACATATCCGAAGTGGTGGACCCAGTGGGATTCGAACCCACGACCTCCTCGCTGCCAGCGAGATGCGCTACCGCTGCGCTATGGGCCCTTTTGCTCATCAAGTGCCCTCGACAGGAATCGAACCTGTGACCTACGCGTTAGGAGTGCGTTGCTCTAATCCGCTGAGCTACGAGGGCAGTTTTCCTCATTTACTAATATTATAATATTGACTAAATCAAGTCAATGGAATATACTAAAAATATCTATAAATTAAAAATAAAATTATGCAAAAATCGCCCGTTGTTCAAATCGTTAAAAAAGTAAGTCCAGCTGTAGTAAGTATTATTATTAGTAAGGACTTGCCTAAAATCAGAAAATACCATATTCAGCCATTTGATGAATTCTTTGGTCCTTATGGACCACCAATTACACAGTATCGCCAGGAAGGAAAACAAAAGGTTAAAATTGGTGGCGGCAGCGGTTTTTTTGTTTCTCCAGAAGGAATCATTTTGACTAACCGCCATGTAATTATCTCCCCTAACGTAGATTACACTATTGTCACACCTGATGAAAAAGAATATCCAGCGGAAATTTTAGCCCGAGATCCGGTTAATGATATCGCTATTATCAAGGTTAAAAACGCCAAAAATAAAAAGTTCCCGTTTCTGGAATTAGGAACCTCTGATAAAGTTGAATTAGGAGAAAGCGTCATTGCCATAGGCAATCCTTTGGGAGTTTTCCCTAATACTATTTCTACTGGCGTTGTCTCAGGATTAAGCCGTTTTATTACTGCTCATGACGGAATTTCAGGACATAGAGCTGAATTAAGAGGGCTAATTCAAACTGACGCGGCTATTAACCCGGGCAATTCAGGCGGACCATTAGTTAATATGGACGGAAAAGCTATTGGTATTAATGTTGCTATTGTCATGGGTGCTCAAAATATAGGCTTTACTATTCCAATCTATAATGCAAAAAAAGACATAGAAGACCTTAAAAAACATGGGCGAATTATTCAACCGTTTTTAGGCGTACGGTATCTTAGTATTAACAAGGCCACTCAAGAAGAATTCGCGCAAAGGTTTAATATTCGTTTACCAGTTGATCATGGCGCTTTGGTTATCCGCGAACCAGAAGCAGGTGATTCAGCGGTCGTTCCAAACAGCCCAGCTGCTAAAGCTGACTTAATGGAAAATGATATTATTTTAGAATTTAATAAAATAAAAATTACTGATAAAACTCCTCTTCAAGAACTAATTCATAAATGCAAACCAGGTGATATAGTTAAGGTAAAAATATTAAGAGGAGAAAAAATAGGAACTACTACAGTAAAACTGGAAGAAAGGAAATAAAACTTTATTTAAATATGACAAGATAGGCAAAGGACTATGTATTCCCTGCCTGAGGACAAAAACCCTCTGAAAAATCAGAGGGTTTTTGTATATTAAAAATAGTTTTCTTTTAACCAACAATAAATTGATAGATGAAAAAAATTAAAGGTAAAATCCATTCAAAAGCGAAAAAGATAAAGAATAATAAAATGAAGGTGCCATATTGTTCTAAAAATAACTTTAAGTTTTCTAAAGAATGAGGCAAAAATGTAAAGAGGATTTTGGAACCATCTAATGGCGGCAAAGGGATTAAATTAAAAATTGCTAAAAGAATATTTAAAAAAACAATCAAACTAAGAATCTGGATTAATCCATTAGAGACTAAAAATTGAATTGGCAGAAAGCGTAAAATCAAGCCAAAGATTAAGGCTATTAGAAGATTTGCAGCTGGTCCAGCTGCAGCCACTTTGGCTATTCCATATTTTTGATCTTTAAGATTATATGGATTAAATGGCACTGGTTTAGCCCAGCCAAAAATAGCTTGGCCGCCAGAAAAAACAAATATAGCTAATGGCACAATCAGTGATCCCCAAAAATCTAAATGCTTGATTGGATTAAGAGTAAGTCGTCCTTGATACTTAGCTGTAGAATCGCCTAAACGAAGAGCCATCCAGCCATGGGCAAATTCATGAATAACTACTGACATTAATAGAACAGCTAATTGGAAAATTAAGATAATAAATGTTTCCATAAAGGTTGCTAATTTACTTAAAATCGTGTAATCTATGATGTATAAACCATAACATTATGTCCAGACGTTGTACTATTTGCGGCAAAAAATCAATGGTTGCTGTTACACGAAAAAAGCTTCGTGGTAATTATAACCCAACCAGCAAGAAAAGAAAATACCCTAATCTGCAATGGGTTCATATTGCTAATGGCAAAAGAGTTAAGGCCTGCGCCAAATGTATTAAAACAATGGGAAAAACTAAATAAACCCTTGAGCTGTTGCCTAAAATAAAACGCCTTGCCAGGTGTTTTTTTATTGCCTGGCAAGGCAGTGAAATCATATTCGTTGAGAAACTCTAACTACTCTTTTCTCGCCGGTCTTATTCCGGCATTTTACATGATTCTTCGCGCCACAAATGGGACATATGAAATAAAAACTTGGGTTTCCTTTTTTGATTTTAATTTTTTTTCTTTCTGTTGATTTTAGATCAATATCACTACCGCAATTTTTACACTTCATCCTTGACCTCCTCGTTTAATTTAAAAAATTAAATAAAGAACTGCTCAAAACAAAAGCTTCACTAACAGCAAAGCCATTGTCATCTTATCACTATATTAAAACGCCTGTCAATGGTTATTTATTCTTTGATGCCATCTAAATTAACATCATATAATATTGCTTCTGGAATCAAGTAATATTTAACAATTTCATTCGGTTTAAACCAAATTTTAATTTCTTTTTCTGCTTCTTTTGGACTTGCTGAAGCATGAACTAAATTTCTAATAGCACGATCATCAGTATCAGCTAATGAATAAGAATCTATTGTAAAATCACCTCTAATTGTTCCCACATCCGAAGATAATGGTTCTGTTCCTCCTGTAATTTTTCTAATTATGCCGATTGATTCATTGCCTTGCCAAATCATAGCCACAACTGGACCAGCTGTCATAAAGGACTCTAATCGCTTTAAAACAGTCATTCCAACTTTTTTTGGGTCTTTATACGGCGGTTTTAATCCTTTTTTAACATAAGCATCTATTGATTTTAAACCAACATCTTCTAACCAAGTATCAACTACTAAATAATGTCTTTTAATTTGTCCTTTGGTTGGAATAAAGAATTTCAAAGCTATTAATTTTAAACCGGTTTGTTCGTAACGCTTAGTTATCTCTCCAATCAAAGATCTCTGGACTCCGTCCGGCTTAATTAAAACTAAACTTTTTTCTTTTGATTTTTGATTTCTATTCATATTATGCTCAGTTTATCAAAAAAAACGCTCTTTGGCAACTTACTTTTCTGTCTTTATTTGCAATAAATTCCCATCAGTTAATATCTCAATATCGCCATTTTTATCTGTTCTATAGACCAAAACATTTTTTAATCTTTCTAAAATATCTTCATGAGGATGTTTATAGTAATTATCAAGGCCAACTGAAATAACTGCTATTTGCGGATTAACTGCCTTAAAAAAATTATAACTAGTGGATGTTTTACTGCCATGATGCGGCACTTTTAAAATATCTGATTCTAAATTCTGATTAACTAAACGCTGTTCAATTTCTTTTTCAATATCGCCAGTTAGAAGAAATTCTATTTGTTCATAAATCAATTGACCAACTACTGAAGAATTATTGGCTTTTTTAGTAAAGGACTCAGCTAAAGATTGTTCTGGCCAAAGAATATTCATAATTATCCCCTTTTCTAAAATTACTTTTTGTCCAGTTTGAGCAATGGTTAAAGAAATGTTTTTTTCTTTGATTATATCCTCCCATTTCTGGTAAACAGCAGTATCTTTTTCAAGACCGCTAAATAGAATATATTCAACTTGATAATATTTAAGAACTTCAACTAATCCAGTTATATGATCAGCATCAGGATGAGTTAAGATAACTAAATCAATAGTTCTGTCATAAAAAGGCATTGTTTTGCCTAATTTTTCTAAAACTGTTTTATCTGGTCCGCCGTCAATCAAAACTTGCTTGCCTTGCGGCGTTTCAATAAAAATACTATCTCCTTGTCCTATGTCAAAAAAATGAACTTCTAAAATATTATCAGGCGCTTGCTTAAGAACGGCTGACCAAATCCAAACAGTTCCTATCAAAAGGATGATTAGTATAAAATAATTAACTTTGCGTTCTTTAAACAACATATTTTCTATTTTGACGCCAAATAAAAAAGATCAAAACTATATAATATCCTATTAAAATTATCCATGAGATATTTTTAAATTCATAAGCAGCTAAAGGGAAAGAAAATAAATAATCAACCACTTTAACAAGATAACTTAATAAAAAATAAACTGGCAGAGCAATAATTTTAGCCAGAGACAGCCAGATTAAGCCAACAAAACTTAAAATTATTCCTGACATCATTATAACAGGCAATAGAGGGACAATCAGTAAATTAGCCAAAGGCGAAATCAAAGAAAGCCGACCAAAATGAAAAATTAAAATTGGCAATGCGCCTAATTGAGCAGCTAAAGTCATAGTTAAAATATCTTTGGAACGCCACGGATTAGGCCATTTAGACATCTTGTCGTCTAAAATTGGTTTAAGGTAGATAATGCTTAAACAGGCCATAAAAGAAAGCTGAAACCCAACATCTGACTTTAAGAGCAATGGATTAAATATGAGCATTGCTGTAGCTGCAAGAATTACTGCTCTATCTGCGCTGCGCAACCGTCCTATCTTTTGAGCTAATAAAAGCAAACCAGCCATTAGGCCTGCTCTTATTGCCGATGCTGGCGCGCCAATCATTATAATATAAATAATTAACAGAATAAGAACGAAATAAAAAGCTTGACCGCGCCAAAGTCCAATACCCAAAGCTAAAAAAAGCAAAATCTGAGTCATAATAATCATATGCATGCCAGATATAGCTACAATATGGCGAGTGCCGCTAATATTTAATTTTTCTTTTAATTCGTTAGAAAGACCAAATCTATCGCCAAGAAAAATTGCTTTTAAAATACTCGATTGAGGAGGCAATAATGTCTGTTCAATAACATTTCTTAATTTGTCTTTAAAATTAAAGATTCTTTGAAAAAACCAATTCCCCTTATTTTCAGCTAGCCGATTAATATTAGACCAGTACATAACTAAATAAATTTTGTCTTTAGCTAAATATTCTTGATAATCAAAATCTTCAAACACAGCTGGTTCTAATAACTTGCCTGTAATTTCCAATTCATCGCCATAAGAATATTTAGGATATAGTTCAGTACTAATTAAGATTTTACCTGGAATTTCTTCTGTCTGAACTTGGAATTTCTGCTGATTAATTCTCTTTTCCGGCTCTTCAATAATAACTCCTTTAATATTAACTTCTTGATTATAATACTGGCTAACTTGATTATCTTGAGTGGAAATAAAAAGAGAGTAAATAAAAACCCCGCCGATAAATAATAGGCAGAGATATAAAAGTATTTTAGATGGGGTCATTATTTATATAATAACATAAAAATCTGTCCAGCGTTGCACTTACTTGTTGAATTCAGCAAATTAAGGGTTGACGAATTAAACTAAATGCGATATGATTTTGGCATCGAAGATTAATCAAACCTTAAAAAAAGGAGGGTTAAGATGGGCGTATTAGATTATGTTCGAGAACGTTGGGATAAGTTAGATTCTCAGGAAAGAGAAAATGTTCTTTCAACACTTTTTCCAGATATGGACAAAGAAGCAAGAAAAGAGATATCTCTGTTTCAGTTCAATGATCTACCGGATAAGCATCTTGGCACATGGAAAAACATCATAGGTACTCTGATTATGGCTGTCACTCCAGAAGGATTCTCTGGATCAGAAGAAGATAGAGTCCGAAATGCTCTTACTTCTTAAAATGAAACATTGTAATCTCGCAAAGGGCTGGACAGCGTCCCGTCCTTTTTTCTTTCCTAAATTGTAGCTATAGAGTTATAGGCATGTGGATGAGGAATGTGAGCTAAGCCTTTAACAAAATATACTTTGACATAGACGTTAGAGCCCAGAAGTAAATAATTTGACTATTAATCATTTTTGTTTTAATCTAATCTTAGTCATAGTAAGAGCAGTACATTAAAAACATTAATTTATTAGGAGGTGTATTATGTTTGATAGAAAAGCAAAAATTGGAGAATTTATACAAGTTACCTATGTTAATGATAAACAACACTGTGCTTGTTTATGGGATGTTGACGAAGATAACATCGTCATCCAGTTTGATAGAGGAAAATGGTTGACCATAGATAGGAAAAATATAGTTCGTGTAGATATAGAAGTATCCGGGGCTCCATATGATTCAAGTGAATGGCGAATGGCTACTTTACCTTCTAAAGAAGAGATAATGGCCAATAAAGAAAAGGTTTTCGTTCCGGTTGAAGAGCGAGAACCAAACGAAGTTGACAACTTGAAAGAACAGATCACTGAAATTCAGGAGCATTGCTTACACGATTTCAGGCTAATAAAAGAGCCTGAATTAAAAGAATCACTTATTAAAGGAGTCTTTGTAGGGCATACCTTTGGTCCGACAAAGATAGGTGCTTCAGAAGAACAAATGGCATTAGTTTGCATTAAGTGCAGTAAAGAGAAAGAAACATATATAGCCAAAACATGTCCGCGTTGTTTAGGCCCGATGAGAGAAGAAAGATGTTTAGGCGCTGGAAGTCGTGAAAAATACTTCGGGAATAAGTATCTTTACCATGCAGTAAAGCTTTCTCGTTGTTTAAAATGTAACTTTACTATTGGTTCCGATGAATGGGACCAATAATTTCTTAAATTATTGAATCATTATATTTAACAAAACGGCTATCTCACAAAACAAGAGTTAGCCGTTTTTTTATAAGACCATGATTCAATAGTAATATAACAAAGAGGATTCTTTATTTTTTCCCAAATTGTAGCTATAGACATATAGGTATGTGGATTAGGAATATGGGGTAAATCATTGACAGAATACGTGAGTGTGGTATGGTGGAGATATAAATTGACAGTCAAGTTCCACAAATTTTAAGAATCTATACTTCAAAAAAAGGAGGAACAATCATGTCTACCGCGCGCACTTGTACTACTCCAAAGGATGGTTGGGCGCTTTATTATCATTTTCTTTCAAACGGCTTGTCGGTCATTGCGAGCCAACAATGGCGAAAAAAAGAAAAAGATGAAGAGCAGAGAAACAAAGATGAACGTGTCCTATCTAATACATGGGCCAAACTGGTTGGTAATCTCTATATGATTATGCGCCGCATGCAAGCTAATGACCATTATGAAGATGCGACCAAAATGCAACAGCTGATTGACATGACTGTGGAATTGGATCTTACTGATCCCACAGTGCGTGAAGCAATTCATGCCAAGAACAAAGAGTTTGATTCTAGCCTCAATCGATTTGAAGCCATGGTGGAAAAACTCAATGCTGAGCATGCCAAGTAAAATACAACGTCACAAAGACACATTAAAAGCCGCCAGTGGACTCAATGAGCACCACGGGTTTTTTTATTCTCTAAATTGTAGCTATAGAGTTATAGGTATGTGGATAAGGAACATGGACTAAGTATTGAAAAAAGGCATATTATTATAGTAGAATAAAGACATAGAGAAAATCGATAGAAAGCTCCAAAAGTTTTTGTATCATTATTAACTATATGGCAATAATTTATAAATCAGAAAATTTTATAGTAGAAGCGGTTGAAAAACCACATGTAGATAGAGATGATGGAGGACATATCAAAATCTATCCTAAAATTAGACTCCTTGATAGACAACAACTTTCTCCTAAGCATGCTATTGAACTAATGAGATTAACTATTATTGTGGGCCAAGCGATGACTAAGATAATGAATGAACATGGAGTCGATATTGGAAGACTCAATTATCAGGATAATGGAAATTGGACAGTATTCAAACCAGAAGGTTCATACTTACATATTCATTTATATGGCAGAGCAAAAAGTGCTAAGACCCATAAATATGGACAAGCGTGTTTCTTTCCACATAGGGAAGAAAAACCTGAATACTACGAGAATTTCAAACCGCTTAATGAAAATGATGTTAAAGATATAAAAACTGAAATCGAAAGATTGCTTAAGGAAGAGAGATTCTCTGATCCCGAATGGAAACTTCCTTAAAACCAAAATCAAAAAAGACTATATACTTTTGTCTTGCTAATATTTAATAATAAGTTTTATAAAGAATCAGCTTAACTTAGATTAGCTGGTTTTTTTGTTATTGAATTGTAGCTATGGACATATAGGTATGTGTGTTAGGGATATGAGTTAAATCATTGACTTTTACTATCTTATATGGTATGGTTGTCTTATCTTTAACAATTAGACGAAAGGAGAAAATGATGCTATTAGACCTGCTTGGCACTATATTAGCGATTATTGGAGGATTGCTAATAGGTAAGGCTATAGAAAAAGGCAAAATCAAATCCAGTATGATTTTAATGTATAGAGGACTGGGTATCGCATTATTCGGACTCGCATTAGTCATATGCGTCTTTTTCTAATCTACTAGGAACCAGATTCAAACGATAAGGGGCTAACTCAACAAGAGTGAGGCCTCTTTTTCTTTCCTATGAATAAAAATAAAACGCTTAAATTTTTATTGCTAGTTCAGGGCTTCGTACTGTTAATCCCAGTTTTCACCACTGTCAAAATTAATCATACACAATCAAAAATAGACAATGTACTACGATATAGTGACTCCAAATTCTTGGAATTACGAAGAGCGGAGATTTCTATTTCCGACAGTCGACTTGAAGTAATCGAAGCGTTGATTTACGCAGAGAAATTACAACTAGACGAAGACCAAAAAATTAAATTTACCGATACTTTGCAGAATATTAAATCACGGTATAAGAATAAGCTGGATTTGTACCAACCCTTCTTAGATGAGTATTCGAGTATCCGTTCGTCAGCTATTGCTGACATCGACCGATATTCAAAAGACAAAACCGCTTATGAATCTTTTGGTCTTCTTGCAATAATTATAGCGTTCATGATGAACGCCTGGATAATTTACAAATACACAAAAGAAAATTAGTAATACATCACCTAACACGGCATATCTGACTACGCCCATCTAAAAAAACCAGTTCAACGCAAAAGTTAACTGGCTTTTTTTTCCCAAATTGTAGCTATGGAGTTATAGGCACGTGCATGCCAGATATAGCTACGATATGGCGAGTGCCGCTAATGTTTAATTTTTCTTTTTCTAAAACTCAATTCCTTTTCTTGCTTTTATGTTCTTCTTATAATAATGCTTAATTTCTTTCATCTCTGTTACTAAATCAGCTAATTGGATAATTTTTTTAGAAGCATAACGACCAGTTAAAACAAGTTCTATTTTTGATGGAACTTCTTTTATAAAATTCAAGATATCCTTTGTTTCTATTAATCCAAAATTATTTATCAAATTAATCTCATCCAGGATAATTAAACCATATTTTTTACTTTTAACAGCTTTTCTTACAAAATTAAAACCTTGCCTAGCAAGGTTAAAATCTTTTTTAGTTAATTTATTTTTATTTAGAAATCCTTTCTTGCCAAAAACTTTTACATCAAAATTCTTAAATTTTCTAATTAATCTTATTTCAGAACTTTTGCCATCCTTTAAAAATTGGACAAGCAAAACTTTTTTACCAGCGCCAGCAGCCCGCAAACCAAGGCCCAAAGCTGCAGTTGTTTTCCCTTTGCCATTGCCTGTATAAATATGAATCATAATCCTTATATACTACAAGTAGGACAGCTTCCAGGCGGCAAATCAGGTATGTCAGGCGATGGATCGCGCAATTCTGGAGGAACATCTTTTTCTTCAATCTTTTTTTCTAAAATCTTGCTTTGTTCCTTGCCTTTAATATTTAAAACCTGCTGTTTACGGCTTTCGTTGCGATAAAGAGTTAATCCTTTGCAACCAAACCGATAAGCAATTAGATATGCCTTTTTAACGTCCTCTTCAGAAGCAGAATAAGGAAAATTAATTGTTTTGCTTGTAGCATTATCAATATACTTTTGGAAAGCGGCCTGCATTTTAATATGGTCCTCTGGATCAATATCTAGAGCAGTCACAAAAATCTTTTTAAGATCAGCTGGAATTCTTTTAATATCTTGGATACTGCCTTTTCTAGATATCTCCTCGATTAATTTTTTTGACCAAAAACCTCGTTCTTTCGCCACTTCTTCAAAAATAGAATTAACTTCAACCATTTCTTGTCCTCCAAGAACATGTTTTCTAATATATGAAATAGCAAAATGAGGTTCAATAGCTGAAGAGCAGCCTGCAATAATACCAATGGTTCCAGTTGGAGCAATTGTAGTAATTGTAGCATTCCTTACCCTGGGCATTCCTTTAGCATTATAAATACTGTCCATAAAGTTGGGGAAAGCTCCTCTTTGTTCTGCTAAAATAACTGAAGCCTTTCTTCCTTCTGTTTGAATAAATTTCATTATTTTTTCAGCTAAAACAAAAGCTTTTTTTGAATTATATGGTATTTTTAACAAAATTAGCATATCAGCAAAACCCATTACACCTAAACCAATCTTACGATTGCCTTTGGTTAATTTTTCGATTTCAGGCAAGGGATATCGATTAACTTCAATCACATTGTCAAGAAAATGAACTGCATTATAAACTGTTCCTTTTATTTTATCCCAATCAACTATCCAAGCTTTTGATTTTTTGCCTCTCTGTTTTATCATTTTACTTAAATTAATGCTTCCTAGATTACAACTTTCAAATCCTAACAACGGTTGTTCGCCACAATTATGCAATAGAAAACCATTCCCGTCAAATGCATTAATTCCTGGAATTTGAATATCATAAACATTTCTTCTGTCCATAAAAACAATATCTTTAACTGTAGCTATAAATCTTTCTTTAACCATTTTTCTATTAAATCCCTTGATTAATAAGCTTAATTTGTTTTGTTTGTCTTTATCACCAAAACCAACTACTTTATAAAAAGTTGCAATATTCTCCCTTGAAACAATAAGCTCATGCTGAGCTTTTGTATTATATAATTTATAACCACCTTTACCATTAGGAAGACTTTTCGATCCAGCGTTTCTTCGATTAGTATGTAGTTGTGAAAATATTCCCAATCTTAATAACATTCTTTGAACAGCTTTTAATCTCTGGATATTGCTTTGAGCTAATCTAATACTAATCCCATTTACATGAGTTCCCTGAACAGAACCGTCAGCATCAAAAAAACCTCTTAAAAATCCTTTATAAAAATTTGATGATGCTTTCTCAATTTCAGATGTAATTTTCTTTTTATTGTCTAGACCCAACTGTTTTACTAATTTCTTTAAATAACCTGTTGATAGTCTATATTCTCCCCGTTCCGATAAATTTTGCCAACCCTTAAAATCAATTCTATGAGGCATGTCTTTAGTATATTTATCAACTAATCTACGAACATTCTTGTTGCCAGCGCTTTCTCCCCAACTACTTAAAACAACTTTATCTTTTTTAATTGTGCCATCTCCTATTAATAGACCTATTAAATATCCTTCTTTGTTATTATATTTACCAGGCCATTGATAGTTTTTATTAACATTAATTATAATTTTATCGCCTGGTTTTAATTTACCAGCTTCTTCCCAATCAGAATTAATCTTATACCTGCTAATTTCTTTAACTTTTTTAACAGGATGATTTGCAGTTAAAGAAATTTCATATCCTTCTTTATTTACTAGTTTAAATAATTATTTAACACCAGTATTGAAG
>JABMPX010000005.1 GCA_013203625.1 Parcubacteria group bacterium
CTTGACAAGAATTCTTTACAGAGTATATAATTGATATATATGGTTAAAGATCTATTTAAAAAAATTAAGGTGTTACGTGAAGAAAATAATTTTTCACAGGGATATATGGCTGGAGAACTCGGAATGTCTCGGCCAACCTATACTCAAATTGAACAAGGCGATCGTGATTTGACTATTACAGAAGCTCAAAAACTGGCGGAAATTTTTGGTATTCCTTTCGGAATTTTTTTACAGGGGAAAAAGGGAGTAAAAACGATTATGAAAGTAGAAATAAAGAAAAAACAGGCGCAAAGCAAAAAAAATGAAATCAGAATTAGCGTACCACAAGAAAAAGTAGACAAGTTTCGGCAGATTTTACTTTATATTTTAAAAAAAGTCGGCGGTAAGCCAAATGTCGGCATGACAGTTTTGTATAAACTGCTCTATTTTATGGATTTTGATTACTACGAAAAATATGAAGATCAATTGATGGGGCTAGTGTATTTAAAAAATCATCACGGACCAACGCCGCTTTTGTTTGAAAATCTTATTAAAGATATGATAAAAAGAGGTGATGTGGAAATTGTTAAAAGCAAATTTTACCAATACCCACAGATTAAATATTTAGTAAATCCAGAAATTGGGGTGGACTTAAGTGTTTTGAACGGTAAGGAACAAGAACATATTGACTGGGAATTACAAAGACTTTCCGATTTAACAGCAAGTCAACTAACGGATTTATCACATAAAGATGTCCCGTGGATTAGCGCAGAAAACGGCAAACCGCTTGATTTTGAGTCGGTGTTTTATCGCACTCCCGAAACATCAGTACGAGAATATGACAATACCGACGAAAATTAAATATAGTGCAATAAACCTTTTTCATAAAGATCTCAAACGCCTCCTCAAAAAACACAAAACTCTTGAGGAAGATTTGGAAACTGTTAAACGCGACGCCATTGAGCTTTATCATCTTAAACGGACAAATAATCAAAGCGTTTTTCCAATTCAAGGATTTTGTACGGAGACAATCCAAATCTGCAAAATTAAAAAATTCGCCTGCAAGGCGTTGAAGGGACGGGGTTCAAAAAGCGGAATACGAGTTATTTACGCTTTTTATTGTCAAAGTTATAAAGTTGAATTTATTGAGATATATTTTAAGGGTGAGAAAAAAAACGAAAATCGCGAAAGAATTAAAGCGTATTTGAAAAAATTTTCTTAACTTTCTTAACTTTAGTCGCCATTCTTATCAGGATTTTTCTGAAAATAGGTTCTGACTTTGTTCAATAAGTCCTGCCATGTAGGATACAAATAAAAACAGCCCCGACGAAATGTCGGGACTGTTTTTATTAACTGTGGTTCTTAATATCTACTGTTTCCACCGCCGAAATCTCTTTGTGGACGTTCTCGCATAGGGCGAGCTTCGTTTACAGTAAGAGTACGACTCTCAAATTCTTTGCCATTCCACATCTCTATGGCTTTTTTGGCGTCTTCATCAGAAGACATTTCAACAAAGCCAAATCCTTTTGAACGACCGGACATTTTATCAGTAATAATTACTGCTGACTCAACTGTTCCGGCTTTAGAGAATGCCTCTTTCAAAGAATCTTCGGTAGTATCATAAGATAAACCACCAATATATAATTTTTTATTCATATATCCTTACATGACTTATTAAGCGTAAGCCGACTTTTTTTTGAGTTTTTACTTTCTGGCTTAAGCTAATCGCATAAGGAAAGAGAAAACTTATAAAACTTACGTATGCTTGGATTATATATGATTATAATTAAGATGTCAAGTGTTTTTATCCAGAACGTCTTAAATCTTGTCTTATTCTATATATTTTGATAAAATAGAATGGCGCTGGGAATGTTATTTATCTTCCTAGTTTAATTTTTAATAAAATTAATTATGATAATTGAAATAGACAAAGAAAATCTTCCTAATCACGTAGCCATTGTTCCGGACGGGAATCGCCGCTGGGCAAGAAAAAAAGGCCTGGCGTCTTGGCGCGGTCATTTAGCCGGCGCAAAGATTACCGAGAGAATAGTTAAACAGGCTTTTGATTTAGGAATTGGCTGTCTTTCTTTCTGGGGCGGTTCTTGGAATAATTTGACTGAACGTCCTCAGAAAGAAATTAATAGCCTTTTTAGTATATACGAATGTTATTTCCGTAAATTAATTAAAAGCAAAGAAATTTATCAGAACAAGGTTAGAGTAAATGTGATCGGCCGATGGAAAGAGGTCTTATCTAAAAAAACAATTAAAGTAATAGAAGAATTAATTGATAAGACTAAAACCTATAATCAGTGCCAACTTAATTTTCTGATTGCCTATAATGGGACAGATGAAATGATAGCTGCTGTAAAAAGCATTGTTCAAGAAGCGCGCAAGAATAAAGGTTTGAAAATAAAGCCTAGATTGTTAGAAAGCCATCTTTGGTCCCATAATTTGCCGCCGGTTGATTTAGTTATTAGAACAGGCAGCGAAGGTGATCCCCATAACAGCGTTGGCTTTATGATGTGGCACACAACTAATAGCCAATTGTATTTTACTAAAACAATGTACCCTGATTTTGAACAAAAAGAGTTTGCTAAGGCAATTAGCGATTTTGTCAAACGGCATAGGCGTTTTGGCAAATAAGGAAAATGAATAAAGATAAACTCAAATTTAAATCTTTTCAAAAGCTTTTTAATCAATACCAGAGAAAAATAAATCTTGAACTAGAAAAGTTTTTTAATAAGAAAATAAAAGAGAGTTCTGTATTATTCACCCAAGCAATAGAAACGATAAAAATATTAAGAGATATTAATTTAGGTGGCGGTAAAAGAATCAGGCCTATTTTGATTAACATCGGATATTTTTTAGCTGGTGGCAAAGACAAAAAAGCAATTTTAAAAACTTGTCTATGCATAGAGCTTATCCATAATTGGTTTTTGATCCATGATGATATTATCGATCAGGATGAATTGAGGCGTGGCCGGCCGTCTCTCTACAAGCTTTATCAAGAAAAGATGAAAGATGACCATGCAGGGATTTCTTTAGCGATTGTAGCAGGGGACATTAGCGCTGCTTTAGGATATTGGCTATTAGCCAATGGCAGGTTTCAAGAAAAATTCAAGACAAGAGCTTTAAATATTTTTTATCAAACAGTGGTTAATACTTGTCATGGAGAAATGCTGGAGTTGTTTATCAAAGAGGATAAAGATAAGCTTAAGGAAAAAGATATTCTCAATCTCTGTGAGTATAAAACAGCTTATTATACTTTTGTTAATCCTTTAAAAATCGGAGCAGTTCTGGCTGGAGCAAATGATAGATTTTTAAAACAGATAGAGAAATTTGCTTTACCAATCGGAATCGCTTTTCAGATTCGCGATGATATATTAGGTTTATTTGCCTCTCAAAAAAAATTAGGCAAGCCGATTGTCTCGGATATAAAAGAAAATCAGCCCAATCTTTTGATTTTTAAGACTTTAGCTTTAGCTAATTTAAAAGACAGGCAAGAATTTAAAAAATATTTAGGTAAGAAAAATTTAAGTTGGAAAGACATTCAGCAGATCAGGAAAATAGTTAAACAAAGCGGTTCACTTGATTATTGTCAAAAATTAGATAGATCTTTGATTGATAAAGCTAAATTAAAGTTGCAGAAAATAAAAATGCCGCAAAAAGAAAAAGAATTTCTTTTAACTATGGCAGATTATATAATTGATAGACCATATTAAATTATGGATAGTTTAATCAGCCAATTAATTGAACAGAAATATCTTAAAAGCCCGCAAATCATTGATGCATTTAAGAAAATCAAGCGGGCTGATTTTGTTCCAACAGAGATTATAAAAGAGAAAGGAAAAAGTTTTGTTGAGGAATATAACGCGCCCTTGCCAATTGGTTATAGCCAGACAATTTCTCAGCCATTAACAGTGGCTTTTATGCTGGAACTGCTTCAGCCAAAACTAGGAGATAAAATTTTGGATATTGGATCAGGCTCTGGCTGGCAAACAGCCATGCTTTGTCAAATAGTTGGTTCAAATGGTTTTGTTTGGGCTATAGAACGAATTTCAGAATTAAAAGATTTTGGTCAGGCTAATCTTAGTAAATATAATTTTAAAAATGTTGAATTTATTCATGGAGACGGCTCAAAAGGATTATTAGATAAAGCTCCTTTTGATAAGATTATCACAGCTGCCTCTGCTGATCAAATTCCTCAACAATGGAAAGATCAATTAAAAAACAAAGGGCGTTTAGTAACGCCTATTAAAAATAGTATTTGGCTGTTAATTAAAAAAAATAAAAATCATTTTGAAGAAAAAGAATATCCAGGATTTGTATTTGTCCCTTTAGTGACTTAATTCAAATCTGATTTAATAAAATATGAAATCAAAAATTTTATGGGGCGTTTATCTGTTAATAATTGTTTCTATTTGCTGGTTAATTTTTATTTTTGCCAGTCACCAAATCAATACTCCATTGACCATTGATGGAGTCGAAAAAACTTTTGTTATAAAAAAAGGAGAAGGACTAAAAGGAATAAGTGAGAACTTGGAAGAATCTGATTTAATCAGAAAGGCCTTTTGGTTCAAATTTTATGTTTTGACAAATGGATGGGCAGCTCGTTTGCAAGCAGGCGAATATTATTTAGATTCTTCTTTAAGTATCCCTCAAATAGCCCAGAAAATAATTAAAGGAAAAGTTATTTCTCCGGAAGTAACTGTAACTATTCCGGAAGGATTTACTTTAAAGCAGATTGATGCTCGTTTAGCTAGTCTTGGCTTAATTCAGCCAGGAAATATTGTTAATTTTAATGTGAATCAAATTTCAAGCTTTGAATTTGAAGTTTTAAATTTAGAAGGTTATTTATTCCCTGATACTTATAGATTTAATTATGGAGCAACAGAGCAAGAAATCGCTGAAAAGATGTTTGATAATTTTAATAAAAAATTAACAGAGGATTTAAAAAACGAAATAATTAAACAAGGCAAAACCATTGAGCAAATTATTATTATGGCCAGCTTGATAGAAAAAGAAGTGCGAATTTATGAAGATAGGCAAATTGTTTCAGGTGTTTTTTGGAAGCGTTTTGATAGTCATTATCCATTACAATCCTGCGCTACTATTGCCTATGTTCTTAATACTGATAAATGGCGTTATTCTATTAAGGACACTAAAATTGATTCCCCTTATAATACCTATCAGAATATAGGGCTGCCAATAGGCCCGATTAATAATCCTGGCATGTCAGCAATTCGAGCGGCTATTTATCCCAAATACACTGATTATAATTTCTTTTTATCAAAGCCAAGCGGAGAAACAGTTTTTAGTAAAACCCTAGAAGAACATAATCAGAATAAAGTTAAATATTTAGAATAATCAGGACTTGACAATAATTTTGTAAGAGATTAAACTAGAATAAAGTCATAGATAATAGGCAGTTAATCAACATAAGGCCTATCGAGACAAAATATCTTTTTGTATTTGTCTATGGCTATCCATGGATTTTTTATTTACATGATTACCAAAGAGCAAAAAAAAGAAATAGTTAAAGATTTGGTTGATAAATTGTCTCGCCAGAAAACAGTTATTTTTTTTGATTACACGGGCCTTAAGGTTAATCAATTTCAAAAACTAAGAGCTCAATTAAAAGAACAGGGGATAGATTGTCAAGTAAGCAAGAAAAGTTTAATTGATTTGGCTTTAGAAAAATCTGGTTTTAAAAATATAGCGATAAAGAATTTGCCTGGACAGATCGCTTTGATTCTTGGATATGACGATGAAGTTTTGCCTACAAAGATCCTGTATAACTTTTCAGAAGAGAATAAGGAACTAAAGATCGTAACTGGTTTGATACAGGGAGAACATTTAGAAAAAGAGGCTCTAATTGAATTAGCAAAATTACCTTCAAAACAGGAATTATTGTCTAAATTAGTTGGTAGTCTTTCATCACCAATATCTGGCTTAGTTAATATTTTCAAGGGAAATTTAGAAAAATTAGTTTTTATATTTAAAAACATAAAACTGGAAACATAGGACTTGAAAAAATATTCTAAAGCTATAGAATAAGAATAAGTTTCAATTTCTAGGTTCCAAGTTTTATTTAAGAAAAATATGACAGAAGAAAAAGAATCTCCTAAAAAAGAAGGAAAAGTTCCGGCTAAGTTTAAGGACTTAATAAAGCAAATTGAAGATTTGACTGTTTTAGAATTAGCTGAATTAGTCAAAGTTCTAGAAGATAAATTTGGCGTTAGTCAAACATTAGTCGCTGCGGCTCCAGCAGCTGGGGGAGCAGCATCAACTGGTTCAGAAGGGGGAGCTGAAGAAAAAACTGCTTTTGATGTAGAATTAAAATCAGTTGGTGAACAAAAGATTTCTGTGATCAAAGTAGTTAAAGAGATTACTGGACAAGGACTTAAAGAGGCCAAGGATTTAGTTGATGGAGCGCCAAAGATAATTAAACAAGGCGTTAAAAAAGAGGAAGCTGAAGAGCTTAAGAAAAAGCTAGAAGAAGCCGGAGCAGTTGTTGAATTAAAATAAAATACAAATTATGTCCAAGGAAATATTAGAACAACTTTTTGACTCACCAGTTAAGGTCAGATTGCTTAAGTTGTTTTTGCGCAATCCAGGAGAGTCATTTAGATTAAAAGATATAGCTAAGAGGACTAAAAGCGATATCCGTTCCTGCCAGCAGCAAGTTAAAAGATTGAATAATATCAATTTGATTAATAGCCGAACTAAAGGAAAATTTAAAACTTATTTTGTTAATTCTGATTTTGATTTCTATAATGAACTAAAAACTTTAGTTCTTAAGTCCAGTCCTACTTCTAAGGAAAAGTTATTAAAACGATTAAAAGTATTAGGAAGAGTTAAATTAGCTATTATTTCTGGTGTTTTTATTAATTCTGATAATTCACGAGTGGATCTTTTAGTTGTTGGAGATGGTATTAAAAATAAAAAATTATCCAGCTTTTTAAAGGATCTAGAAGCAGAAGTTGGCAAAGAAATTGATTATGTTGTTTTTTCTACAAAAGATTTCGTCTATCGTTATGACATGTTTGATAGGTTTCTGCTGGACATCTTAGAAAAACCACATGAGAAAATAATAAATAAGTTGAAAGTATAGGACGATTAGCTCAGTGGTTTAGAGCACTGCATTCACATTGCAGGGGTCACAGGTTCGAATCCTGTATCGTCCACGGATTCATTTGCTTATGATAATTACTCCTCATATGTTAGTTGGCGTGGTTATTGGCGTTCAATCTCCTAATGTTTGGACTGCTTTTTGTTTTGGACTTATTAGTCATTATATTCTTGATTTTTTGCCTCATTGGGATTATTTAAATAGTCTTAAAGTAAACAATAAATTAAAAATGTTTGTAAAGATAGGCTTAGATTTTATAATAGGAGTTATTATAATTTTTATTTTGATATGGGATTATCCTCAAAAACTAATAATTATGTCTGCTTTAATTGGTTCTTTGTTGCCTGATGTTTTAGAATTCTTTTATGCTAATCTTAAAATGAAATGGTTTAGGCCTTTTCATAATTTTCATTTAAAGGTCCATCATTGGAAAGAACTTTCTTTTCTAAAAGGAATGCCAACAACTCTAATTGTTTGTTTAGGCGCTATTTTTCTTCTTGTTTTGTAAAAGTGGGGATAATTTGTGGATTAAATAAAGATATAATAATAACAAATGGCTTTAAAAAGCCATTTTTTGTTTTTAAAAGCTAAATAATTCTGTGTTTGACAGGTACATATAAGTGACATATAATGGAAACTAAGTAGTCACTTGTGGATAAAAGTGGGGATAAGTGAACAAAATTGTGGAAAACTATGTTAATAGGAGAATACAAACATACAATTGATATTAAAAAAAGATTAGCTATTCCAGCTAAGCTAAGAAAAGAATTAGGCAAAGGCGCTGTTTTAACCAGAGGCCTGGATAATTGTTTGGCTCTTTATTCTCTTGAAGAATGGAATGGAATGGCTAAAAAACTTAGCCAGTTGCCAACAGGACAAATTGACGCAAGGGGATTCAATAGAATCATTTTAGCTGGAGCAGTAAATGTAGAATTTGATAAATTAGGTCGAATTCTTGTTCCTGATTATTTAAAAGAATATGCTGGTTTAAAAAAGAATGTAATTGTTGCTGGTGTTTACAACCGATTAGAAGTTTGGGATGAAGCAAAGTGGAGAATTTATAAGAAAAAGATAGAAAAGGAGGTTGGTAATATAGCTGAAAGATTGGGGGAGTTAGGAGTTTAAAATAATGGACCATATTCCAGTTCTCTTAAAAGAAATTTTAAAGTATCTAGATCCTAAGCCTGGTCAAAATTTTATTGATTGCACAGTTGGTTTTGCAGGACATAGTTTGGCTATATTAAAAAAGATTAAACCAAATGGCAAGGTGTTAGGGATTGAATTAAATGAAAGGGTCTTTAAAAAACTGAAACTTCAGATTTCCGATCAGAACAATATTTCTGTAATTCATGAAAACTTTATTAATTTGGAAAAAATTGTTAAAGAAAATAATTTTTATCCAGTTAGCGGGATTTTATTTGATTTAGGGACATCCAGTTGGCAAATAGAAAAGAGCGGACAGGGATTTTCATTTCAGAAAGACGAACCATTGGATATGCGTTCTGATAATAAAAATAATAATTTAACAGCTGAAGAGATTATTAATAATTGGGAAGAGAATAGATTAAAGCAGATATTTCAAGAATACGGAGAAGAAAGATTTTCAGGCAGAATTGCTAGAATAATCTGTGAAAAAAGACAGAATGAATTAATCAAAACAACGAATCAATTAGTAGAAGTTATTAGACAAGTAGTCCCGGTTAAATATAGATATAGAAGAAAGCATTTTGCTACTTGCGTGTTTCAATCCTTGCGCATAGCTGTTAATAACGAATTAGAAAATTTAACAAAGGTCTTGCCACAAGCTTTAAAAATATTACAAAAACATGGTAAATTGGCAATTATTTCTTTTCATTCTTTGGAGGATAGAATTGTTAAAAACTTTTTCCGAGAACAAGCCAAAGAAGGAAATTTAGAAATCTTATTTAAAAAACCAGTTGTGCCGACTGAACAGGAGATAGAAATAAATCCTAGAAGCCGCAGCGCTAAGTTACGAGTTGCTGTTAAATTGCTTTAAAAAACATTGCTTAAATTTATGATTGCTTATATCGAATCTAAAAAATTTCATAAAATTAACCATAATCGCGGTTTAGCTGTCTTAATTCTTTTAATTGTGTTTTCTATTTTCTCTCTAGTTTTTCTTTATTCTTTCCAAAGCAGCAGTATAGTTGCTTGTAGTTATGAAATTAGAGAACAAAAAGAAAAGTTTAAAAATCTTCAAATAGAAAATGAAAATTTGGAAATGGGAATAACTCAATTACGTTCCCCGGCTAATTTAGAAGAAATAGCCCAGTCATTAAATATGGTTGAAGTAGAGCAAGTAATTTATTTAGGAGCAGAAAAAACAGTAGCTGTGAAGCAATAGTATGAGGCAATGGCGTATTTATGTATTAATAGTTTTTGTTTTTTTATTAGGTAGCGGGGTTATAGCTCGTTTATTTTTTCTTCAGATTTTACAATACGATTATTATAGCGTTTTAGCTCAGGATCAGCAGCAATTTTTACAAACGCTTTTTCCTAAAAGAGGGGAAGTTTTTATGCAGGACTTATCTAGCAGTCAACGAAGCAATGAAGAGCATTATTTTTCTTTAGCTGTTAATAAAGAATTTAAACAGATCTATGTTGTTCCCAGAGATATTCCTAACGAAGAAAAAGAAGATTTATCCAATAAACTGTCTTATATTCTTGATTTAGACAAAGAAACCATTTTAAGTAGAATTAATAAATTAAATGATCCTTATGAACCTTTAAAACATAAAGTTGATCAGGAAATAGTTCAACAAATAAACGATTTAAACGCTGAAGGAGTAAAATTAGCTTTTGAAACATGGCGGCATTATCCAAATAATTCATTGGCTTGCCATCTGACTGGTTTTGTTGGCATAGTTGATGAAAAAAAAGTTGGCCAGTATGGATTAGAAGGTTTTTATGAGAACGAGTTAAAAGGAGAACAGGGGCTTTTAAAAGGAGAAAAAGATACTTCTGGCTATTGGATTCCTTCTCTGAAACAGAAAATAGAGCCAGCTCAAGATGGAGCCAATCTTATTCTAACCATTGATCAGAATATTCAATTTAAAGCAGAAAAAGAGTTAAGGCAAGTAGTTGAAAAGTGGCAAGCGGAAAGCGGAACAATTATTATTATGGAACCGCAGACAGGCGCTATCCGGGCAATGGCTAATTGGCCTGTTTTTGATCCGAATGAATATGGGAAAGTAGAGAATATAGATATTTTTTTAAATTCTTCAATTCAAAAAGTTTATGAACCAGGTTCAGTTTTTAAACCGATTACCATGGCAGCTGGATTAGATAGCGGGTATGTTTCGCCAGATACAATTTATATAGATGAAGGACAGATAAGAATAAAAGGAAGTGTTATTAGCAATGTTGACGGGATAGCCTATAATAAACAAACAATGACCCAAGTTTTGGAAAAGTCTCTTAATACAGGAGCTGTTTTTGTCCAACAAAAGATTGGCACGGATGTTTTTCAGGATTATGTGCAAAGATTTGATTTTGACCGGCCAACTGGCATTGATTTAATTGGCGAAGTTGGCGGTAATATTTCCAACTTATATACTGGTAGAGCGATTAATTTAGCTAATATTTCCTTTGGACAAGGCATTACAGTTACTCCATTAGGATTGATTACGGGTTTAGGAGCAATTGCTAACAATGGAAAATTGATGCGTCCTTTTATTATCGAGAAGATAATTAAGCCAGATGGAGAAGAAATAATTACCGGACATCAAACAATTAGACAGGTTATTTCTTCACAAACAGCTGAAAATTTAACAAAAATGTTGGTTAGTGTAGTTGATAATGGCTATGGTAAACCAGCTCAAATTAAAGGTTATAATGTAGCTGGAAAAACAGGAACAGCTCAAGTTCCTGATTTTGAAAAAGGCGGTTATTCTGAAGACACTATTCATACTTTTGTTGGTTATGCTCCAGCCTTTGACCCTCAATTTATTATTCTGGTTAAGTTGGATAAGCCGCATGGAATTCGTTTTGCGTCTGATTCAGTTAGTCCAGTTTTTAAAAGAATAGCAGAGTATTTGTTTAATTATTTAGAGATACCACCACAGTGATATAAAATAAAATGAGAAATATTTTACAATACATTCTTAAAATTCTAGCCAAGCTGATTCTCTGGCGATATAAGCCAGAAGTTGTGGCAGTGACTGGAAGCGTGGGTAAAACAGGCGCTAAAGAGGCAATTTATTATGTTCTTAAAAAACAATTCAGAACGCGTCGAAACATAAAGAACTATAATAATGAAATAGGAGTGCCTTTAACTATTTTAGGACAGGATATTGCGCCAGAAACAAAAATAATTTTCCTATTCTCTTGGTTAATAATCTTTATTAAAGCGTGCTTAACTATTATTTGGCAAAGAAACTATCCTGAAATTCTGATTTTAGAGATGGGCGTTAGCCATCCCAACGATATGGAATATTTAATCAATTTTGTTCCAGTTAAAGTAGGAGTAATTACAGCAATTGGCGAATTTCCGACACATTTGGAGTTTTTTCCAGAAAAAGACAAATTAATTAAAGAAAAAGCTCTTTTAGTAAAATCTTTAGTTAAAGATGGCGCAGCTATTTTAAATTATGATGATTTATCAATTAGAATGATTGGCGATGATTTGTCGGAAAAAACCAGAATAATTCAATATGGTTTTGGGCAGGGAGCAGATTTAAGAATTGTGAATTATGAATTAGGAACTATAAATTTGAACAAAAGTGATTATGGAATTAGTTTTAAATTAGAGTATAACGGGAGCATAGTACCAGTTAGATTGAATAAAGTTTTAGGAAAACAACAGGCTTTTGCAGCCGCGGCCGCAGCCAGTGTCGGTGTATTTTTTGGATTGAATTTAGTCGAGGTTTCTAATGCTTTGAGGGAATATTGTTCTTTGCCTGGCAGGACTAAACTTCTTAAAGGAATTAAAAATACATGGATTATTGATGACACATACAATGCTTCGCCATTGGCTACAATAGCTAGTTTAAAAATTTTAGAAGAGTTAACAAATGAAGAATTCCAAGGAAAGAAAATAGCCGTTTTAGGAGATATGCTGGAATTAGGAGTAAATACAGAAATTGGGCATCAACAAGTTGGACAAAAAGCAGCTGAAATTGTTGATTTGCTTTTTACAGTTGGCAAAAGAGCTAACTTTATTGCTGATGAAGCATTAAAACAGGGATTAGATAAAGAAAAAGTTTTTAAATTTTCACAGCCAGAACAAGCGGGTTTAGACATTCAAAAAAAACTAAATCAAGGAGATGTTGTTTTAATAAAGGGTTCACGTGGAATGCATATGGAAAGAATAGTTAAGGAAATTATGGCTGAACCAGAAAAAGCAGAAAAATTATTGATAGCTTAATAATGGACAAATATGGTCATTTGTGGTAGATTAAAGGTAAATGGCCCTATCGTCTAGCGGTTAGGACGCCAGGTTCTCATCCTGGTAACTCGGGTTCGACTCCCGGTAGGGCTACGCGAAAGGAGGTGAAAAAAATGGCAGAGGAAAAATTAGTCGGAAAAATAACTCATTACTTCACGAATATCGGAGTTGGGGTTATTGAAATTACTCAAGGCAAATTAGGAGTTGGCGATAAGATCCACATAAAAGGAGCAACTAGTGATTTTGAACAAACAGTTGATTCAATGCAAGTAGAACATGAAAATGTTGAGATTGCTAAAAAAGGGGATGCGATTGGATTGAAAGTTGAACAGCAAGTTCGAGAAGGCGATGAAGTTTATAAAACAGCAGAATAATTAAAAATAAAAATGAGAGCAAAAAAGACGAGAATCAAAGCCCTGGTACTTTTTTCAGGCGGCTTGGATTCTATTTTAGCAGTTAAACTTTTACAAGAGCAGGACATAGATGTAACTGGCATAAGTTTTGTCAGTTATTTTTTTAATGCAGATTTAGCTGAAAAAGCAGCTAAAAATTTAAATATTAAGTTAAAGATAGTTGATTTTTCTGATGAACATTTGACCTTGGTCAAAAATCCTCATTATGGATATGGCAAAGCAATTAATCCTTGTATTGATTGTCATTTGATGATGATAAAGAAAACCAAGGAAAGGTTAGAGAAATTTGACTTTGTTGCTACTGGCGAGGTTTTAGGCGAACGACCAATGTCACAGAATAAGCAGGCATTGGAATTAATTGAAAAACAATCGGGCCTCAAAGGTTATTTATTGCGTCCTTTGTCAGCTAAATTGCTTGAATCAACTATTGTGGAAAAGCAAGGATTAGTTAATAGAGACAAATTATTAGATATTTCTGGCCGGAGCAGAAAAATGCAAATGGTTTTAGCTGAAAAATGGGGGATCAAAGAATATCCTACGCCAGCTGGCGGATGTTGTTTAACTGATTTGCAGTTTGCTCATCGTTTTAAAGAAATGTTAAAATATTGGCCAGATTGTGGAGGCAATGATGTTTTATTATTAAAATTAGGCCGTCATTTTTGGGAAAGGGAAAATTTAATCATTGTTGGCCGTAATGAACAAGAAAATAAAGAGATTAAGAAATTATCTCAAAAAGGAGATTTATTGATAGAGCCGAAAGAATTTCCTGGACCAAGTATTTTAATTAGGAGTAAGACAAAAATTTTAAACCAAAGCTTAATTAGGGCTAAAGAGTTGATGATTAAATATGCGCATAAACAAAGGTCTATTATCAAATAGGCCTTTTTGATGTATTATAATAATATGCAAAAACAATGGCATAGTTTTTCAATTAAAAAGACATTTCAGGAATTAAAGTCAGGAGCAAAAGGATTAAGCCAGAAGCAAGCAGAAGAACGATTAAAGAAATTTGGTCTGAATAAACTTTCAAAAGACAAGCCCTTTTCAAAAATAAAGGTATTTTTAGAGCAGATTAGAAGCCCTTTAATTTATATTTTATTTCTTGCCGGAATTATTACTTTAGTTCTATCTGAATATACTGATACAATTGTTATTTTCGGAGCAGTTCTTTTAAATACAATTGTTGGTTATTTACAAGAGAATAAAGCTAATCAGGCCTTAACAAAATTAAAGAAAATCCTGCGAGTAAAGGCAATTGTTTTGCGAAATAAACAAGAAATGGAAATTACTCAAAAGTATCTTGTTCCAGGCGATATTATTTTTTTAAAAGCTGGCAATAAGGTGCCTGCTGACGCGCGAATAATTGAGAATCATAATTTAAGAATTAATGAATCAGCTTTAACAGGTGAATGGCTGCCAGCTCAAAAAAACACTAGAACTTTATCCAAAGATATTTCTTTGGCTGATAGGGACAACATGGCTTATATGGGGACAGTCGTTGAAAGCGGTTGGGGCAAAGCAGTTGTTGTTAATACTGGAATGTCTGCTGAAATTGGCCAGGTAGCCCAGATGATTAAACAAACCAAAGAAAAGAAAACTCCTTATCAAAAAAAATTATCTCGTTTTAGCAGGATTATCGGCTTGGTTATTGTGGCTGTATGTTTGGCTATTTTTATTGAAGGAATGCTTGCTGGAGGCAGTTTTATTGAAATGTTTACTACTTCTATTGCTGTTGCTGTTGCAGCGATTCCAGAAGGCCTGCCAGTGGCAATGACTGTTATTTTGGCTTTGGGTATGCAGAGAATTTTAAAAAGAAAAGGATTGGTTCGCAGATTAGCTTCAGCTGAAACATTGGGCAGTACCTCAATAATTTTAACTGACAAAACAGGAACTCTAACTGAAGCAAAAATGGAAGTGGCTGGCATTTTTGCCGGAGCAGATTTAAATTCCTCATCTAATATATCAGCTTTGAAAATTGCAATGCTTTGCAATGAATCGTTCATTGAGAATTTAAATGAACCAATGAAAAAATGGATTATTCGCGGTCGTCCAACTGAGAAAGCTTTGTTATTAGCTGGCATTCAATCTGGACTTAATAAAAAAGAATTGGAAGAAAAACAGCCAATAATTGATAGATTTCTTTTTGACTCGACTTATAAATATTCTGCTAGTTTGCATAAATTTAATTTAGAAAACAATATTTTATACACAGTTGGTTCTCCAGAAAAACTTTTAACTATGTCTAGTTATTTAGACAACAAAGGGACAAAGGAAAAGTTATTAATAACTGATTTTAAGAGAGTAAAAGAAAAAATTAATAAATTAACTAAACAGGGATTAAGAGTAGTGGCAGTTGCTTATAAAGAAATCCCAGTTAATAAAACAGGGGATTATAAAGAGTTAACAGATTTAATTGAAGAAATAGTTTTTGTCGGGCTTTTTGCTTTGCATGACCCGATTAGAAAAGAGACAAAAAAAGTGATGGATCTTTGCAGGCAGGCAGGCATGAAGCCGATTATTGTTACTGGGGACCACAAATTAACTGCTTTAACAGTAGCCAATAAGCTTGGTTTCAAAGTTAAAGAAAAAGATATTTTAGAAGGCAGGGATTTATCTAAAATGTCTGATAAAGAGTTCAAAAAGAGGTTTGAAAAGATTCGGGTTTATGCTCGGGTTGAACCAGCTCAGAAATTAAGAATTGTTCAGGCCTGGCAGGATAAAGGAGAGATAGTAGCAATGACCGGTGATGGAATTAATGATGCGCCAGCTTTAAAACAAGCAGATATAGGCGTTGCCTTGGGTTCAGGAACTGATATTGCCAAAGAGGTTTCTGATTTGGTTCTTTTAACTGATAATTTTAATATTATTGTGGCGGCCATTGAAGAAGGGCGGGCTATTATTGATAATATTAGAAAAATAATTACTTATTTGCTTTCAGACAGTTTTACAGAAGTTATTTTAATTAGCATGAGCTTGCTTTTTGGCTGGCCATTGCCAATTTTAGCTGCCCAGATTTTATGGGTTAATTTAATTGAAGATGGTCCTTTAGGTATTTGTTTGGCTTTTGAAAAAAAAGAAAAAGGCATTATGAAACAAAAGCCGCAAAATTATGGCCTTTTCCTTTTAAATAAAGAAATGAAGACATTGATTTTTATTATAGGCCTAATTACTGATATTCTTTTATTAGGACTTTTCTTTTTTCTTTTAAAATATTCTGGATATGAAATACCTCATATTAGATCAATAATTTTTGCTGGTTTGACTATTGATTCTCTTTTTTATATTTTCTCCTGTAAAAGTTTGCGCAGAAATTTATGGCATATTAATCTTTTATCTAATAAGTTTTTAATTTTTGCCTGGTTGTTTGGAGCGATAATGTTATTACTTGCTCTTTATGCGCCTTTCTTGCAAACGCTTTTAAAAACTGTGCCGTTAAATCTTTTTGATTGGTGTTTGGTTTTAGGATTAGGATTCTTGAATATAGTCTTAATTGAAATTACTAAACATCATTTTATTGTTAAAAGGGAAATCAAATGACCTTGCATATTCTAATTTTTATTACTTCATTTTTCTTGCTGGTTTTATCAAGCAAGTGGTTAATTGATGCTTTAATAAAATTAGCTAAATTTTTGGGCTGGAAGGAATTTGTAGTTGCTTTTTTCACAATGGCTATGGCTGGAGCAATCCCTAATCTTTCAGTTGGCTTAAGCTCTGTTTTCCATAAAGTTCCTCAACTTTCTTTTGCTGAAATTGTTGGCGGTAATATTGTTGATTTAACTGTAGCAGTAGCCCTAGCAGCTCTTATTTCAAAAAAAGGACTTACTTTGGCTAGCCGAACTGTTCAAGGCAGCGCTATTTTTACTTTGATTGTGGCTGTTTTGCCTTTGCTTTTAATAGCCGATGGTCAGCTTTCTCAAATAGATGGTCTTTTGTTAGTTTCGGCTTTTTTTGTCTATATATTCTGGCTATTTAATAAAGAAGACCGATTTAGTAAAATTTACAATAAAATTAAAAGACCATTGGGTTTTAAAACTGTTTTTCAGAATATAGGAATTTTAATAGGAGCAATTATTTTACTCGTTTTAGCAGCTGAAGGAATTGTAAGATCAGCTACTTTTTTCTCAATGAGCTTGAATCTTCCACTTGTTTTAATTGGTATTTTAATTGTTGGATTAGGCAATGCTTTGCCTGAAATTTTCTTTAGTATTCAGGCAGCAAAAAGAGGCAAAGATTGGCTGGTAGTTGGCAATGTTATGGGTTCAATAATTATCCCAGCTACTTTGGTTCTTGGAATAGTTGCTTTTTTTTCTCCAATTAAAATTACTGATTTTTCGCCATTTGCTATTGGCCGATTTTTCCTGATTGTTTCAGCTATATTTTTCTTGCTTTTTATACGAACTAATCGAAAAATTACCAAAAAAGAAGCTGTTTTCTTATTATTAATCTATCTGGCCTTTGTTTTGGCCGAAATTATGTTAAAATAACTATTATGGAGTATTTCACTAATGCGCTTTTAATTTTAATTGTTGCGGGCTTGGGTCTGATATTTTTTCTGTTATTTAAAAAAAGAACAAATAAACCAGAAAAAGAATCCATGCTTATGCTTCAGCAGCAATTAAATCAGCTTAGTCAGGTTTTGGATAATAAGCTAAGTGAATCAACTAAATCTCTTCAAAATCAATTTAACCAGAGCAACAAGATTATCAGAGATGTAACTGAAAAACTTACTAAATTGGATAGTACTAATAAACGAGTAGTCGGTTTTGCTGAACAATTGCAATCTTTAGAGAATATTTTGACCAATCCTAAGCGTCGGGGCGTTTTAGGTGAATATTATTTAGAAGAATTATTAAAGAACATTTTTAATCCAAGCCAATACAAAATGCAGTATGCTTTTAAGGATGGCAAGATTGTTGATGCAGTAATATTTTTAAAAGATAAAATAATTCCGATTGATTCTAAATTTTCTTTGGAAAATTACAATAGGATTATAGGAGAAAACGATCCAAATAAAAGAGAGCAATTAGAAAAAGCATTTAAGCAGGATTTAAAGACAAGAATTGATGAAACAGCTCAATATATCAGGCCAAAAGAAAAGACCTATGAATTTGCTTTTATGTTTATTCCGGCCGAAGCCATTTATTATGATTTGTTAGTTAATAGGATTGGAGCTATCAAGGCCAACACTAGAAGCTTGTTAGATTACGCAGTTAGAGAAAAGCATGTTCATATAGTTTCGCCTACTTCTTTTTTCGCTTATTTACAGACAATTTTAGAAGGATTGCGAGGTATGCAGATTGAAGAGTCAACAAAAGAAATTATTAAAATGGTAGGCAAATTAGATAGACATATTAAAGGTTATAGTTCATATCATAAAAAAATAGGCGATAGTATTAATACTACAGTTAATATGTATAACAGTTCTTCTAAAGAATTGAAAAAAGTGGATAAGGATGTAGCCAAGATTACCGGAGGAAAACCAGAAGTAGAAATTAAAGAAATAGAGAAACCATCTGCGGAGCGGGAATAGCTTAATTGGTAAAGCCTTTTGCTCCCAGCAAGAGAGTCACAGGTTCGAGCCCTGTTTCCCGCTCCAAATTTAAAAACGGCGGATGATTAAAATTCATCCGCCTTAGTTATTGATTTTTATTCTTATTTAAGTTATATTAGATTTATGTTTGCAGTAATTAAAACAGGTAGTAAACAGTATTTGGTTTCGCCTGGCGATAAAATCAAAATAGAAAAATTAGAAACAGACGAAGGCAAAGAAATCATCTTTGACCAAGTTTTATTATTGGAAAAAAATAAGGCGTTAAAAATAGGCGACCCCTTAGTTAAAGGCGCTAAAGTCACGGCGAAAGTTTTAAAACAAGACAGAGCTAAGAAAGTGATTATTTTCAAATACAAGCCCAAGAAACGCTACCAAAAAAAAATGGGCCATCGTCAGCCCTATACAGAAGTAGAGATATTAAAGTTTGAGGTTTTTTAAGGACTGTCCTTGTCTATTTACGTCCCAAAAGAGCGCTAGTTAAAGTGTTTTCATCAATATATTCTAAATCGCTGCCAAATGATAATCCGCGGCCTAAACGGGTTATTTTTATTTCAAAAGGTTTTAATAATCGTTGAATATACAAAGCAGTAGTATCTCCTTCAGTAGTCGGGCTTAAGGCAAAAATTATTTCTTTAATTTGGGGCTGGCTTTTTTTAATTCTATTAATTAATGTTTCAATTTGTATGTTATCTGGACCAATTCCATCACTTGGCGAAATTAAGCCGCCTAAAACATGATAGAGTCCATCATATTGTTTGGTCTTTTCTAATGGAATAATATTCAAAATATTTTCTACTAAACAAATTATTTCTTTGTTTCTTTTTGAATCCTGGCACATAGAACAAAGCTGATTGTTTTTATTTGTAATATTAAAACATTGAGAGCAAAGATGAATTTCTGTTTTAAGATTTTTAATCAAAGAAGATAAATCATCTAATTTTCCTTGTTCTTGATTGATTAAATAAAAAACTAACCGAGTAGCAGCTCGGGGTCCAATATCAGGTAATTGACTTAATTGATTAATTAAGTTTTGGATTGAATTAGGAAACATGCCAATATAATTTTACTCTCCTAAGTGCTTCTCCAGATTTTTAAAACTAACCTGGCTTTCATTGAAAAAAAGTTCTATTCTGCCAGTTGGTCCATTGCGATGCTTAGCAATATGAATTTCTGCAATATTCTTTCGTTCAGTATTGGGGTTATCTTTATCTTCTCTGTAGATAAAAAGGACTACATCGCTATCCTGTTCAATAGCTCCTGAATCACGAAGGTCAGAGAGTTTAGGAATGGAAGGAGAACGGCTTTCAACTGCGCGATTAAGCTGTGAAAGAGCTAGAATTGGAAGATTAAGCTCTCTCCCTAATGTCTTTAAGCTGCGTGATATTTCTGTCATTTGTTGAACTGGCGGATCACTTGGATTTCGCGGTTGAATCATTTGTATATAGTCAATAATAATTAATCCTAAGTCATGTTCGCTTTGCAAACGACGAGCCATTGTTCTTATTTGCATAATTGTTGGCGAAGGAGCGTCATCAATAAAAATAGAAGAAGCTGATAATTCATCTAGGGCTTGCTGAATGCGCTGGAAATCATTGTCTGGCCCTTCGCCAGATAAGCGTCCTGTGCGCATGCGCCAAGAATCTACTTCAGCTTGAGCGCAGATTAATCGGTCAACTAATTGCTCCTTGGACATTTCCAAACTAAAAATAGCTACTGGCGTTTTTTCTTTTGTAGAAATATGGCGGGCAAAGTCCAAAGCTAATGAAGTTTTACCAAGTGATGGTCTGGACGCTAAAATAATTAAATCTGATTTTTGTAAACCAGATAAATGATTATCTAAATCAGCAAAACCAGTTGGTATTCCTCGAGTAACATCTTCTCCGCGATGCAATTTGTCAATTCTCTCAAAAGCGTCTTCTAATGTATCTTTAATAGGAATAAATTTTTGACTAATTGATTTTTGAGAAATACTAAAAATTTTTTGTTCAGCAGTATCAACTAAACCTTCAACATCCTCATCTTCCTTATAGCTTATTTGTTCAATTTCATGAGAGGCATTAATCAAGTCACGAAGAACTTTTTTGCTCTTGATAATTTTAGCATAATGGGCAATATGAGCTGCTGTAGGCACAGAATTAACCAAATTGCTTAAATATGTAGCGCCGCCGATGTCTTTCAATTGTTTTTTTTCTTTTAAGCGATTAGTTAAGCTAAGCAGATCAATTGGTTCATTCTTCTCATAAAGCTCTAATATTGCTTGATAAATATTACCGTGGCTTCCTCTATAAAAATCATCCGACTTTAGAATATCAGCCACTTTAAAAATTCCTTCTTTGTCCAACATCAAAGAGCCGAGAACCGACTGTTCTGCTTCAATATTTTGAGGAGGCAAACGCCCTTCAATTGATTTAACTTGTTTACTTATAGCCATTTTTTCTTTTTAAAATAGAAAACCATTATGCTAATAGTAAAAATCATGAAAATAAGGATAATTGCCCAAGAATAAGAGCCTTCTCGAATTATTGGAAGACTGCCAAAGACATTCATACCAAAGAAGCCAACAATAACGCTCAAAGGGAAAGTAATAAAAGAAACAACAGTCAGAAATTTCATAATATCGCTTAGTTTGTAAGAGAGCAGAGAATTATTAGTTTGTTCAATAGAATTAATTAATTCTCTGTGATTTTCTAAAACATTCCAAGCGCGAATAGAAGAACCAATTACTTCCTGGCTTAATGGCTGTAATTCATGCCCAAAAATCCGTTGAGATTTTTTACCTAAGATTTCCAAAATTGAACGTTGTGGTTTGAGAGCTCGGCGAAAATCAATTAGATCTTTTTTTGCCATGGCAATTTCTAAAAGCATTTCTTTTTCTTTTCCTTGGAAAACTTGGCCTTCAATTTTTTCAATTTTTTCGCTAATATGGTCAAGCATTGGAAGACAAGAATCAATTAGCCAGTCAAGCAGGCCAAAAAGCAAATGCCCATTGCTTTTAAAATGCTGAGCTTGATGATAATCCTGAAGCTCGCAGTCATCAAAGAATGTTTTTAAATTAGGAATTTCTTCAGCGTGGCTTGTAATAAGAGTATCTGAAGAAATGATTAAATCTAATTCTGCCAATTTAGTTTGATTGGTTTCAGTATCAAAAACAGGAAAATGAAGGATAATAAAAAGCTGGCCTGGGTATTCTTCTATTTTAGGACGATGCACTGGCGGTAGAAATTGCTGGACAATAAAAGGATGAAGATTAAACTTTTCCTTAAGTTCATCAAGATCTTTTTGTTTTGGTTTTTGAATGTCAATCCAGATGACATTATTGGCAGTTATTGTTTTCATATTTTTTCTCCTTATTTTTATTCTATCATATTGTTCTTCTATTTGACAACTTTTCCAAAAGTGATAAACTATGAATAAGTTGTTAATAATAAATAATGCTTAAAAAGAAAAAGATTTCTTATATCTCTGAAGAATCTGATACTCAAACTCATAAACTAAAGAAGAGACTAAAAGAGTGCCAAAAGCAAAAGGAGGAATATTTAACCCAAGCTCAACAAGCTCGGGCTGATTTAATTAATTTTCGGCGCAGACAAGAACAATTTTTAGAAGAATTAAAAAAATATGGCCAAGCTGATTTTATTAAAGAATTATTGCAAGTTTTGGACAGTTTAGAAATTGGTTCAAAAAATAATGAAGATTTAAAACAAATCCAAGAACAATTAGAAGACATTTTAAGAAAATATAATTTAAAGGAAATCAAAACAAAAGGAGAAAAATTTAATCCAGAATTTCATGAAGCAGTAGAACAAGTCAAATCAAAAGAAGAAAGCGGAATAATTATACAAGAAATTCAAAAAGGATATATAATAGAGGATAAAGTTTTAAGAGCAAGTAAAGTAAAAGTAGCTAAATAAGAAAGGAGACATATTATGCCTATTAAATGGCGATCATTTAAAGAATTAGAAAAGGGACCTAATTCCCCTCATTTACCAAATATGACAGAAGGAGGAGAAGAGGGATGGATGCCTTTTGTGCCGACTTTTCAGCAGGAGGAACCAATGGTAGATATTTATCAGGACAAGGGCAATCTCTATATAGACATATCTTTGAGCGGCATTAAGCCAGAAGATGTGGAGATTTCTATTGATGATAATATTTTAACTATTCAGGGCAAAAGCGAGGATAAAAAAGAGATTAAGGAAGAAAATTATTTGCGCAAGGAAATAAGAAAAGGGTCTTTTCGCAGAGTAATTAAGTTGCCAGTAGACATAAAAGATAATCAAGCAAAAGCAGAAAGTAAAAATGGCATGCTTAAAATTACTATTCCAAAAGTATCCAAGACAATTTCTAAAGCAAAAAAGGTCCCGATTCAGATTAAGTAAACTAACTTAAAATCAACATTATGACTAAAATTATTGGCATAGATTTAGGAACATCTAATTCAGCAGCTTCAGTAGTTGAAGCTGGCAAACCAACTCTAATTCCTTCAGCTGAAGGAACAGTAGTTGGCGGTGGCAAGGCATTCCCATCTTATGTAGCTTTTGATAAAGATAATAATCTTTTAGTTGGCGAGTCAGCCCGGCGCCAAGCAATTACTAATCCTAAAAATACGATTACTGCTTTTAAGCGGAAAATGGGGACTAAGGAAAAATATTCTATAAATAATAAAGATTATACGCCGCAGCAGTTATCCTCTTTTATTTTGCAAAAAATTAAGAAAGACGCTGAATCATTTTTAGGCGAACCGATACAAAAAGCGGTTATTACAGTGCCAGCTTATTTCAATGACTCTCAAAGGCAGGCGACTAAAGATGCCGGAGCAATTGCTGGTTTGGAAGTGGAAAGAATTATTAATGAGCCAACAGCAGCTTCTTTAGCTTATGGGATTGACAAGGTGGACAAAGAAGAAAAGATTTTTGTTTTTGATTTTGGCGGCGGCACATTAGATGTGACTATTATGGATTTTGGCGATGGAGTTTTTGAAGTTAAATCCACTTCTGGCGATACTGAATTAGGCGGTACTGATATGGATGAAATTTTAGTAGATTATATTACAGAAGAATTTAAAAAAGATAATAGCATTGATTTAAAGCAAGACGAAACTGCTGTTCAAAGAGTTAAAGAAGCAGCGGAAAAAGCAAAAATTGAGCTTTCTTCTACTTTAGAAACAGATCTTAATTTGCCTTTTCTTAGCGCTGATTCAGCTGGGCCAAAGCATCTAACAATGAAAATCACCAGAGCTAAATTGGAGGAATTAATAAAGCCAATTATTGAAAAATGCCGCGGGCCAATAGAACAAGCATTAAAAGACTCTAAATTAACGCCAAATGACATAACTAAAATTATTTTAGTAGGCGGTCCAACCAGAATGCCTATTGTTCAGAGATTTGTTGAGGATTATGTAGGCAAGAAAATTGAAAGGGGAGTTGACCCAATGGAATGCGTAGCCATGGGAGCGGCTATTCAGGGAGGAATTTTAACTGGCGAGACCAAAGAAGTGCTTTTGCTTGATGTTACTCCATTAACTTTAGGGATAGAAACATTAGGCAATGTAATGACACCATTAATTGAAAGAAATACAACAGTACCAGCTTCAAAATCCCAGATTTTTTCAACAGCAGCTGATAATCAGCCAGCAGTAGATATTCACGTTCTACAAGGGGAAAGGCCAATGGCTGGCGATAACAGAACATTAGGCAAGTTTATGTTAGACGGTATTCCGCCAGCTCCGCGGGGAGTTCCTCAAATTGAGGTTACTTTTGATATTGACGCTAATGGCATTTTAGATGTAAAAGCCAAAGATAAAGCTACCAATAAGGAACAGCATATTACTATTACTGATTCCTCGGCTCTTTCTAAAGAAGAAATTGAGAAAATGAAACAAGAAGCTGAAATTCATGCAACTGAAGATCGTCAGAAAAAAGAATTAATTGAAATTCGCAATCAGGCAGATACTTTAATTTTCTCTACAGAAAAAGCATTAAAAGATGCTGGAGACAAAGTAAAACCAGATGATAAAAAACAGGTTGAGGAAAAATTAGAAGAATTGAAAAAAATAAAAGATTCTAGTGAAATAGAACCTTTGAAAAAAGCAATTGATGAATTGTCTCAAGAAATTCAGAAAATAGGAGCTCAATTATATCAAAAAGTTGAAGAAGAAAAAGCAGAACAATCAGAGCCAGAGATAAAAGGGAAAGAATCTAAAGACAAGACAGTTGAAGGGGAGTATGAGGAAGTAAAGGAAGAGAAGAAAGAAGAGAAGAAATAAAATCTTTATTTTCAGAGGCCGTGCTTGAAAACACACAATCTTTGCAAAGGTTGTATGTTTTCAAGCACGGCCTCTTGCGTCTTGACAAATTGTATAAATTACTGTTAAGATGTAGTTGCCTGAGATAAGGCAATTTTTTTATGACTTTTAAACAAATAAATAAAATAATTTATCAAAAAAAATGGCTCGTATTCTGGATAACTGTCCTAGGAGCTGTTTTAGCTTTTGACTTAATGGTTATTCAAACTCCAGAGTATAAAGCCAGTTCAAAAGTATTAGTTATTCAGAAACAAATAGCTGGGCAGGATATTTACAGTATTTCCAAATCAGCCCAATATCTTTCCAATGTTTTAAAAGAAGGAATTTATTCTGATAGTTTTTTTGAAAAAGTTGTTCAATCATCTGAACAAATAAAGGAAAGTGATTTCCCTTCTCAATTAAAAGAAAGACGCAAGCAATGGGAAGAGGATGTTAAAGTGAATATTATTCGTGATTTAGGAGTTATAGAAATTAGTGTTGTTCATCCAGAAAAAGAAAAAGCCGAACAAATTAATTGGACAGTGACTAATGTTTTAGGAGAAAATCATAGATTTTATCATGGCAGCGGACAGAATGTAGAATTGAAAATCTTAAACAAACCATTAGTTGGCGAGAAACCAATTAGTACTAATTTATGGCTTGGAACAATTTTAGGCGCTTTAATTGGATTTTGCGCTGGTGTTGGATTAGCTATAAAAAGAACGTTAAAATCTATTAAATTGCCCTATGATCCTAAAAATGACCAAGGTTTATTATTAGCTGATAAATCCTCCTCTTTGGATAGAAATGATTTTTCTATCTAAAAAGGAGGTTTTTAAGGAGAAGTTCCTTGAAAACTTAATATAAAGAATGTAAATTAGACGATAAACAGGTGAGGAAAGCCGAAGTAATAGGACAGAAGCTGACTAACCCTAAAAAAATGGGAGGTAAAGAGAATGAAAAAGATAATTGTGGTAGCAATGGTGGCATTGGTATTGGGATTTAGTTTATCAACTTTTGCGGCTGAACCTAATTGGAAGCATCATATTGTTAAAAAAGGCGATACCCTTTCGGGTTTTGCTTATTCTTGTAGGGTTTCTATTGCGAAAATGATTGAATGGAACCCTAAAACAGGAATAAATCTTATTTATCCGGGCCAAAAACTTAGGTATTTGGTACCACCGGATATAATAGATGTTATTGGCCGAATCAATGAGGTGATTGGGACAATGGATACTATTGTGCCTATAATTCAGCAAAGCGATAGTGAAATCAAGAAAATTATCAGGGAAAATCATGACGGTCTTACCCGGCAAATTGGCCAGGTTCAAGCCAAGCAGAAACAGAATACTGATATTACTGATATCAAAGATACAAGGATTATGGATCTTGCAATTCTTGCGATCTCTTTGTTTGTTGTAGTTTGTATTGTGTGGTTTCTTATTTTCCGGTTTAGAAAAGAAGGAAATAATGTAAAAATTTGCCCTGATGATCTTGATAAGATTTATAAGATTACCAATGGTGAAATTTCTGGCCCAGAAAATTATAAGTGTTGTTTTTGCAACAAGATGATCCAGAAACACAATCTTGCTCGTCATGTAACAAAGAGATGTAAAAAGTCACCGTATTACGAACAAAAAATCAATAAGGAGGAGGTATCAACAAATGAGTAGACTAACAAAGACCGGTTTATTGCTGATAATGGTGGTTTTGTTGTTGACGCTTTTTAGTGCTTGCGCCAGACGGAATCTTATTATGTCTGAGAAACACATTAATAAAATTCCTGAAGTTGGCCAGGGCTATAGCGTACTTTGGTGTAATTTTCATCCAATTCTTTTGATGTCAGAAGGAATTGGCATTAATCATGCTCTTCATTTTTTTGGAAAGGATGAACCGTACATTGCAGTGAAGGTGCGTGAGAATAAACAAAATTTTCAGATGATGGTAATCGTGACCGAGGAAGTCAATTTTGCCGAAGATAGAGCGATGATTCCTTCCCGAAGTGGTGAACGTTTTTATTCTGTTGATGGGAAAGATGTTTTCAGTGAAAATGGCTATTTAGTCCCTAAGTTTGCGTGGACAAAGATAAAGCCATTAGCTGATACTGGGATTGAGATTTGGCAAAATGTTTTACCTGGTTCTGAAAGAGATCAAAAAGTAAAAAAGATTTTAGCAGGAATAGGCAAGGGCCTTGATCAAGAAATCCCTGGATTATTTGATCGAGTGATGTCTCAAGTTGCGAAGATTACAACTGAAGATATTGTATTAGCAGGAGCAACAGATTTTACCAGTTTGTTTGGTCTTTTTGGTATCCGGATTTGGGCAGTTGTTAATGCAATTGTCCAGAAGGCCGATTTGTCTTTGCCATTTTACGATACGGCAGTAGTTAATAGATTTCAGTTGGCTACTGCTCTTGAGCCATTTAACTCTTTAACCAAAGAGCAAGAAAGGGCTATTAATAAATGGTTAAAAGCTCTTGAAGGGTGGCAGAAGAGAGTAGATGCTTATGATGCGCAAATTCAATAACTAACCAAAAATTACCGTAGAAATAAGTAAACTTTATTAAAGTCAAAACCGACTTTAGAGATAACGCTGAAGCCCTTAAAAACTTAAAGCTTTTAAGGGCCGACGCTGAATCCAGACGAGGTAAGACAGAAATAGAGTTTCAATTTTTTATTTCAAGGTAGTTTATGGCATGTAACTCCAAAAAATTTATAGAAAGGAGGCAAGAAAGATATGAGAATGAAAAGGTTGTTGTTCATGCTGTTAATGATGTTTTTTGCCAGTGTAAACCTTGCCTCTACTAGTCAAGCAGGCAAGATTTATACAGTAGTGGAACCCAAAATAACCATAAAGAAGTATAAAGTAGTTGACAAAGATACATTGTCGCAAATATGTTCTCGTTTTTACGGGAATGGCAGGTCGTCTGCTTATAATGCTTTAGCGGCTTGGGGAAATCAAGTAACACATGAAAAACTTTGGGTTTTTGTAGGACAGATTTTAGAGATTCCCTTTCCTCTGATTTTAAACCAGAACGAAGCTGGTATTAATCCGACAATTCTGCCAATTGAAGAAACAACCAAATTGACAATTAAACAATTAAAACAAAGTTTAACCCAAACTGATATCCAGGCAACTATTCCTAATAATCTTTCAAAATCAATTATTTCTGGCTTAAAAACTTCTCAGAAATTTCATAATTTAAACAATGAAATTGTAGCAGCTGTTAGCTTTGGCAAAAAAGCGCAGGGCTGGACCATGATTAACGTTAAAAAAGAGTTAATTGGGAAATCCACATCTTCAACTATTAATAAAAATTTTGAGATTAGAGCCACTTTGCCCGATTGCAATAACCTATATTTACAGTTAATTCGGGTTTCTGAGAAAAAGCTTAATGCCAAAAGGATGCTATTACGACTTCCACCCCCACCTCCATTTCCGCCAATTTTAAAAGCCGAAATTCAAAAGGTCTTACTTGCTGAATATGCAAAAATTATAGCTAAATATGGTTGGGATTGGGATTCCACAGGGGGTTATTTCAAAGAGCGTTATACGGACGGAAACAATGTCAAAGGTTGGTGGCAGTCAAGCGTTCTTTATCCTTTTGTCTCCAATGACATTGAGGGCAATGAATGGTCATTTGGTCTGGCTTATACTATTAGAGATTGGTCTGGGGAAACCGGTGAAGTAAACCCGTTCTATTATAATGGCATAGTGAATATTGAGTCATTGGCTGGACGCTTTCGGGATAGCGACCGAAATTGGGAAATTCTTGGCCGAGTTGGACTTGGTCAACGCGAAGATAGTGGCTATTTAACTAATGAGTGGGGTCGTTTTGACACGGAGCAAGAAACAAACATTTTTAATGCTTATTCTTCTGCTGAATACAGCGAAAATAAGACGTGGTTTTCCAAAATACGTGTTTCTGGCGAAGTAGAAATAGGGCTCAATGAAGAGAAAGAAAGCTATTGGACTGACCAATGGGATGGTCGACAAAAGTTGGATAATCAACCTGATGATAAAGATAGATATGAATTTGCTCTATACTCTGATGTTTTTACTTTTGACGAAGACAAGAATATTCAGATTTGGAGCGAATTTCGAAGCACTTACTATAATGAAGAATATAAATGGGGGAACGGAATAAAAGGTGGTTTATCATTCTTAAATGGTTCTTTGAAAGTAGGTCTTGGCTATACAGCATGGAACCAGAGCAATGCAGATTCTACTGGTTTTTATGGAGAGGTGAATCTGTATAATCTTTACCATTGTGCTTTCGGCTATCCAAAAAGATATTCTGATGAAGATATTTTTGTTCCAATTAACCAGAAGGAAAAAGAGGAAGAGATTTTAGAAATGTTAATGTAATACCAAAACAGGAGGCATCAAAATGAAAAGGTTATTTAAATTAATTGCAATGATTGCAACCGCATTTTTTTTGATTAGTGGATGCGCAGCTATTCAAAAAAAGGGTACAACAAAAAACTGGGAAAAGGAAGTAAAGGAGATAATGAACACTGGTGTAACCGAGGCAGATCCTAATGTTTTGGCCAAAGATAGTAAATCTGTGATCACGGTTGAGGACATAGGTGACAGGGTTTATTATACGATTACTAATCCGTGGTTAACCCCCAAAGGGGATACCAAAGGCAAGAATTTAAAGCGGGCCGTTAAACTGAAAATCGCCTCGGGGATTCTGGATGCAAAAGGGAAAAACCCATATTTTACCATGGTAGAAGTCAAAGATAACAAGGCCGAATTTAGTCTTCCGAATTTTGCCCGGGCCAAGGGTGTAAAAGTTCCTGTGGTTGAACATGGCTGGGGATATGGCCAAGCAGCTGACGGAACTGTTGGTTATTTGGTTCTTGACCCCAATAGCCCATGGGTTGTATATAAGACAAAAGCTTTTGGAGGGCATCTGACAGAGTCAAGGGACAGAGCTGATCTGGAAACATTGGCCATAGGGTCAGTTATGTATCCAGGTAAACCAACCGCGCCATTAAAGGCGATTGGAAAAGGCAAGTTGAAACAGGGTATGCACCCTGAATTATAAAAAAAGCCGGAAAAACCGGCAAGCAATAACCCCATACGTTAAGGAGGAAACGAATGGGGTTTTTAATTTTTAATCTTTATCCAACCGGCCAATAAAATCCAGAAGTTCCATTGAAGCGCGGTAGTTCGCAAAATATTATCAAAAAAACTAGCTATGAATAAACTTAGGCAAATTACTAAAATGCCCAGACCCAAAACCTTTTCTTGATTAATACTTTTTCTAAAGATTTTGAAAAGTTTTAATAACAAAGCAACAATTAACCAAAAATAAGCTATTAATCCTAAAATACCGTTTTCCACAAATATTTTTAAATAATCATTATGAGCATCTAAACTGCCCCAGTTAAACCCGCGGTAAAATTCAGCTAAATTAGTAAAAGTGTCTAGCCCATAACCAAACCAGGGCTGCCACAAAGATACAGGCAGAATGTCTTGCCAAAGCCGGAACCGCCAGACCATTGACCCATAAGGATCTAAAGTAATTAATTCCCATAATCGCTGTTGAAAAATATCAGAAAAGAAATAAATAATTAAAAAGAAAAATAGACCGGCTAAAAGTAATTTTCTGTATTTTAAAATGCCGAAAAACAGAATAAAAATAAAAAGACAGGCCAAAGCGCTACGGCTGTAAGTGGCAAAGAGTAAAAGAACTAAAAAAGCAGCAGCTATCCAAATATGAAAATTAAAATTTTTCCATGAGACAATATCATCCTTTTTTGTTTCTGACAAAGACAGTAATAAAGAAAGAACTATGCCTAAAATAAAAAAAGTGTAAAAAGCAAAAAGACTGGGACATGAAAAAGTGCCGTAAATTCTGTTAAATCCGCCAAAATCATCAGGTAAGCCAAAACCGCCAATTAACTGAACAAAAGCAAAGATGCCAGGTAAAATATAGCTAATTAGAATAATTTTTAATAAAAGGAGCCAATCTTTTCTGTTTTCTATAAGCTTGTAGGCCAAGAAATAAAGGAAGAAGATGCTGGTTAGTCGGATGAATTCTCTAATACTACCCAAAGCGTCTATTGAATAAAAAATGCTAATTAATGATAACCCCAAAAAGCAAAGGATAGGATAAAAAAGCGGAATTGATTTAATTGATTTGAAATTTTTAAAAATAAAAATCAGACAAACTAAAAAGACCAGTCCGCCAATAATAATATTAAGATTTAAATAAGGCAAACTAGAATGAATCCTGAATTCTTTTTGGCTAAGGAGATCTAAAGAAGGTCTTAGCAAGACCAAAGCAAGAATAAAATAAAAGAAGTTTTTCTTATCTTTTGCCATTGACATTTTCCGTAATTTTTAGTAGAATAACAATAATGAAAACAAATAAATCACCCAAAGAAAATCAAATAAAAGATGTTGTTTTAGCAATTACTTACCAATGTAATGCCCATTGTCAGTTTTGCCATATTTGGAAAAACAAAGAGCGATTTTCTTTACAAGCAGGTGATTATAAAAATTTACCACGAAATACAGAAAACATCAATATCAGCGGAGGAGAACCATTTTTAAGAAACGACTTACCAGCAATTATCCGTACGATTAATCATCAATGTTCTAGAGCTAAAATTATTATTTCTACTAACGGCTTTTTACCAAGCACAATTAAAAGGCAAATGCAGGAAATTATTAAATTCAAAAAAGACATTGGAATTGCTGTTTCTTTAGATGGTTTTGGCAAGGTTCATGAAGATTTAAGAGGATTTCCAGGCGGATTCAGCTTGGTTTTAGAAAGCATCCGTCTTTTAAGAGATTTAGGCATAAAAAATTTGAAGATTGCTTTTACTTTAAATAATAAGAATATTAATCAATTAAAAAGAGTTTATCAATTGAGTAAAGAATTAGGCGTGGAATTCAGTTTAGCAGTTTGTCATGACTCTTCCCATTATTTTAAAAAGCAAAACAATGAAATTACAAACACTATACAGATTAAAAGACAAATCAGTTGGTTGATTGAAGAAGAGCTAAAGAGTTTTTCTCCAAAGAAATGGCTAAGAGCTTATTTTGCCTGGGGCATGCTTGGATTTTTAAAGAATAGAAAAAGAGTCTTGCCGGATTATTCTGGTTTAAATTCCTTGTTTATTGATCCTTTTGGCAATATTTACCCTTCAGATGTTTGGGATATGAAAATTGGCAGGTTGCAAGAAATAAAAAATTGGAATAGTTTTGTTTTAAAGACAAAAGAAATACTTTTATCTAAAGACAAAGAAAGACCAAATAGTTGGATGATTTGCACAGCTCGTCAGGCAATGAAAAAACATTGGTTGAAAGTCAGCTTGTGGATATTGCAGACAAAATTTTGCAGCAACAAAAAAGTATATGGTTTTACTTTTGTGCAAAATAGAGCAGCAATACAATGAAAATTCTTCAAATAAACAAATTTTTCTTTTTAAAAGGCGGATCAGAACGATACTTCTTTGATTTATCTGAATTGTTATTTAAAAAAGGGCATGAAGTTATTGTTTGGAGTACACAGAATCCGAAAAATTTACCTTGGCCTAGACAAGAAAATTTTGCTGAATTCAGTGATTTTTCCAAGAAGCAAGGATTAATAAAAGATTTTAAGAAAGTAAGACGCATTTTTTGGAATAAAGAAGCTAAAAGAAAATTAGAGAAGATTATTAAAGAAGTCCCGATGGCAAAGTCATCGAGGATCCTCGACGCTGAAAGCGTCGGGAAAAAACCAGATATAGCTCATCTACATAATATTTTCAGCCATCTTTCTCCTTCAATAATTTTTGCATTAAAAAAGCATGGCATTCCTATAGTAATGACCTTGCATGATTATAAGCTGTTTTGTCCGAATTATCAGTTTTTTTCTCAGGGAGAAACCTGTTTTGATTGTTTGAAGAAAAAAAATTATTCTTCTTGTATATCTAAAAAATGCATTAAGAATTCAAGGATTAAAAGCTTGATTGGTTATTTAGAAGCAAAATCACAAAGAGATTTTTTAAAAGTAGCGGATAAAATTAATATTTTTTTAACACCGAGTATGTTTATGAAAAGAAAAGCGATAGAATGGGGCATTCCTAATGAAAAAGTTATTCATTTGCCGAATTTTATAGATGAAAATTATATAAGCAAAAAGTCAGAAAATAAAAAACAATCTAATTACTTTCTTTATTTTGGAAGATTAAGTCATGAAAAAGGAGTAAAGCTTTTAATAAAAGCGTTTTCTAAAACAAAAGATGAATTATCTGATTGGCAGCTGAAAATAGTTGGCGATGGTCCAGAAAAAGAAAGATTAAAAAATTTAGCCAAAGAACAAAAGCGAATAGAATTTTTAGGAGGGAAAAAAGGCAAAGAGTTGAAAGAAATAATTATTAATGCTAATTTGGTTGTTATACCTTCTATCTGGCCAGAGAATTTTCCTTATAGCGCTTTAGAAAGCTTTGCTTTGTCTAAACCAGTAATAGCAGCTAAAAATGGCGGTTTAACAGAATTAATTAAAGACAGAAAAACCGGCTTATTATTCAAATCAGGAAATGAAAAAGATTTAATAGAAAAACTTATTTGGGCGAATGATTATAAAGAAGAGCTTAAGCAAATGGGTAAAACGGCTAAAAAAGAAGTTTTAGCTCAATATAATCCGGAAAAGCATTATCAAAAGTTGATTAAAGTATATGAAAGAATCAAAAACAATTAAAATTTTAATAGGATTATCATTGATCTTGCTTATAGCAGGCGGTTTTATGTTTTATCAAAAAGGATGGATTAAGGAAATCTCTTTAAGCTCATTAAGCGATAGCTTAAGATTAAACAAAGATAAGCTTGAACAATTATCTCTTTTAAAGATAATTCCAGAAATAGCTGGTTTTGGCAAAGAAAAAACATATTTGTTGCTTTTTCAAAATAATTTAGAAATAAGGCCTAGTGGCGGCTATTTAGGAACTTTTGGAATTTTAAAAGTAAAAAATGGCCAGCCATGTTTTTTTGAAGTTCATGATACTAATATTTTTGATGGATTTGGCACAATTAAAACAGAACCGCCTCAGCCAATAAAGGATTATCTTAAAATAGATAATTGGCAAATGAGAGATGGGAACTGGTCTCCTGATTGGCCAACTTCAGCTCAGCAAGTTGAATATTTTTATCAAATCCAGGGCGGTGAGGAGAAATTTGACGGGATTATTGGAATTAACGCTGCAATTCTGCCTAATTTATTAAAATTAACAGGCCCAATTTATTTAGAAGAATTTGATAAGGAATTTAAAGCAGAAGATGTTCTTTATGAATTAGAATATGAAGTAGAAAAAGGATATGTTCAGCGCGGAATAATTCCAGGAGAAAGAAAATCAATTTTTAAAGCATTAATTAAGAAAGTATTAGAGCAAGTAGTTCAAGATAATTTTTGGGAACAGAAAGAATTAAAGAATTTTGCTATAAATGAACTGGATAAAAAAAATGTTCTGGTATTTTTTAAGGATGCTGAACTTCAAGGAACAATGGTTAAATTTGAATGGGCTGGATTAGTTAATCAATCAGAACAAGATGATTATTTAATGATTAATGAAGCTAATTTAGCTTCTAAAAAAAGCAGCGCTTTTGTTAAAAGGCAAATTGAATATTCTGTTGATTTGACAGGAACCAGGCCTTTGGTGAATTTGAAAATTAAGTTCACTCATAAAGGTGGAGACAAAGATTGGTTTAATGATGATTATCGTTCTTATTTAAGAATTTATGCGCCAAAAGGCAGCTGGTTTTTAAAAGCAAAAGGAGTAGAAAATGGAACAAAATTTCTTGATGAATTAAATAAAACAGTTTTTGGCAATTTAATAATCGTGCCAACTGGGCAAGAAAAAACAATTGAATTTACTTATCTTTTACCAGAAAGAATAGAGCAAAAGGATGATTATAGTATTTTAGTTCAGAAACAATCAGGCATAGATAATATCCCTTTCAAGTTAGTCCTAAAAGATGTTAATCAAAAAGAATATATTAGAGAAAAAATTATTGAAAAAGATTACGAGGAGGAAATCTTATTTATAAGATGAAAATAGCAATGATTGGTCAAAAAGGCATACCTACGCTTTTTGGAGGAATAGAGCGCCATGTTGAGGGGATTTCTTTAAATTTGGCTCAAAAAAAAGATCCAGCTGGCTTGCTATACCAAGTATTTGTCTATGCCAGGCCTTATTACACTCCTAAAAAAATCAAGCAGTATAAAAAAGTAAATGTTGTTCATTTGCCAAGCTTAAAAACAAAACATTTAGATGCTATTAGTCATGTTTTTTTGGCTAGCTGGCATGCTATTTTTAAAATTAAGCCGGACATTATTCACTATCATGGCATTGGACCAGGTTTATGTGTTTGGATACCTAAATTATTTAGTCCAAAAACAAAAGTTATTTTCACTTTCCATTGTAGGGATTATTTTCATAAAAAATGGGGTGGGTTTGCCCGATTGTCTTTGAAAATAGGGGAAATGATTAGCTGTTATTTAGCTGATGAGGTTATTCCAGTTTCTTTGGAAATACAAAAATATATTGAGGAAAAATATAATCGTCAGACCAATTTTATTCCGCATGGAGTTAATCAAGAAAAATTTACTCCAGCTGAAATAATTAAAAAATGGGGATTGGAAAAAGATGATTATATTATAGCAGTTAGCCGTTTAATTAAGCACAAGGGCATTCATTATTTAATTAAAGCTTTTCAGAATATTAAAACTAAAAAGAAATTAGTCATTGTTGGGCCTTGTTTTTATACTGAAAAATATGAACAAAAACTTAAGCAAATAGCTAAAAACGATTCAAGAATTCTCTTTTTGGGAACTCAGCAAGGAAAAGCATTAAAAGAACTTTTCAGCAATGCGTATTTTTTTGTTAATCCTTCAGAACAGGAAGGATTGCCTTTTACAGTTTTAGAAGCAGCTAGTTTTAATCAAGCGCTTTTAATTTCAAATATTCCTATTCACCAAAAAATGTTTGGAGATTTACCTTTTTTCTTTGAGAATAAAAACATTAAAGATTTAAAAGAAAAAATAGAATTTCTTTTAAAAAATCCTCAATTGGTCTGTGAAAGAGCAAGAAAACTTAGAGATTATGCCAGACAAAATTATAATTGGGACGAGGTTGTGGAAAGAACAATTTTGATATATATTTAATTTGTGGTAAAATTTAGAAATGCATAGAAACCGCATCACACAATCAGTTATTTTAGGTTTAACCACTTTTGTAGCTGCCTTTGCTTGGATTGGCTTAAAAGGAGTTTTATTTGAAAATGGAAATTGGATCTGGCCAAGCAGCGGCTTTTTAATTTTACTTATTTTTCTTGGATTAGGCTGGTTAATAACAAAATCAAAAGCAATTTTATTTATCAGTTTATCAATTATCTTAATCTGTTTTTTCTTTTCTTTTGGCTTTAAATTGGAATATTTAGCGGTTATTTTAATCGCTTTATTGCTTTTTGTCTTTGGTTCCTGTATGGCAATTAATGAAAAAGAAATTAGAATTAAGATTGAAGTAAGAAGAATTCTTAAAAGAGGACTGCCAACTGTTTTAACTGGATTGTGTTTAATTATTGCCGCAGCTTACTACTTTTCTCCTTTAGCTCTATATGGTCAAAATAAGATTGAAATGCCTCGGCCTTTGTTTGATATAATTATCGGTCCAGTAACAGGCATGAATGATGAATTTAAAGATGATTTTTATCAAACAATTAATCAGGAAATTAACAGACATAGCCAGTCCTATAAACAATACTTTTCTCTTGGCTTGACTGCAGGTTTCTTTTTTGCTTTAAGAACAGTAGCCGTTGTTTTTAGTTGGTTGGTTATTTTATTAACCTCGTTGATTTTTAAAATTTTAGTTTCTCTAGGAGCAATTAAAATACAAGAAAAAGCAGTTTTGAAAGAAGTAATTGAAATTTAAATTTTTTATGCCTAAAGATTATTATGAAATTCTTGGCGTTCCTCGCAGCGCGTCAGAGCAGGAAATAAAAAAGACATATCGAAAATTAGCTCTTAAATATCATCCTGATCGCGCGCCAAAAGATAAAAAAAAGGAATACGAAGAAAAATTTAAAAAAATCAGCCAGGCCTACGGGGTTCTTTCTGATAAAGACAAAAAAGCTCAATATGACCAATATGGTCAGACATTTGATGGAGCGCAAGGAATGCCTTTTGGCCAACAAGATTTCCATTCTTTCCATGAAGCATTTGGTGGACAGGATATTTTTGAAGATTTAGGTTTCGGAAGAATTTTTGAAGAGATGTTCGGTTTTAGGCAAAGAACAGGAACAAAGCCAGATGTTCAATATGGCCAGGATATTTCTTTAGATATGGAAATTGATTTAGAAGATTCTTTTCATGGCATTGAAAAAGAGATTAGTTTGCGAAAAATGGTTGTTTGTCAAGAATGCAATGGCAAAGGAGGCAAGTTGCTGAAAAAATGTTCAGCTTGCGAAGGAAGTGGGTATGAACAAGTAAGTAATAGAAGCTTATTTGGTATTTTTATTCAACAAAGACCATGTTCTAAATGTTATGGCAGGGGAGAAATGCCTGAAAAAACTTGTGCAGAATGCCGCGGCCAAGGACGAATCAAACAAGCTGAAAAAATTAAAATAACTGTTCCTTTTGGCATTGAAAACGGACAGGTTTTAAAACTAACAGGCCAGGGGGAAGCAGGCCCTTATAATGTGCCAGCTGGCGATTTGTTTGTTAATATTCATATACGGCCTCATAAGCATTTTCAGCGCCAGGGAGTAAATTTAATATTAAATCTAGATATTAACTTTTCTCAAGCTGCTTTAGGTGATAAAATAGAAATACCATTATTAGATGGAAAAGTTAATTTAAAGATTCCGTCTGGCATTCAGCCAGGAGAGATGATAGAGTTAAAAGGCAAGGGCATGCCTAAATTATACGGAAAAGGACAAGGAAATTTAATTGTTAAAATTCAAGTAAATGTTCCTAAAAAAGTATCTCGCAGACAGAGAAATATTATAGAGGAGTTAAAAAAAGAAATTTAATTTTTATGCGTGAGTTTTTAACTAATTTTCATATTGGCGCGGCTTCAGGATGGGATTTATTTATTATCCTGATTTTTCTGATTGCTGTTCTTGTTTATGGTTTTTTCTTGGGCCGCAATAGAATGATTATTTTGCTTTTAAGCAGTTATTTTTCTTTGGCTATTATTCAAGTTTTTCCGTGGATAAAATTAAGCTCTTTGGGCTGGTTAGGTATTGATGCAGAACCTTCATCTTCCTTGAAAATTTTAATCTTTTTGGGTATTATTTTATTATTATATTTTTTAATTCCTCGTTCTATACTTACTTCAACTTTAAGGATTAAAAGAAGGGGAGAGGCGTCTTGGCTGCGATTGTTTATTTTAAGCATTGCTCAAGTTGGGTTATTAGCTATGATTATTCTTTCTTTTTTATCAATCCAAGTAATTAGCGATCTTGGCTATTGGATTAAAAAGATATTTATTGGTCCAGAAGCTCAATTTGTCTGGATTACTCTGCCGATTATAGTTATAATTTTAATGCGCAGGAAGAAAAAAGCGGAATAAAAATAAGCGCCGTTAGCTCAGCCCGGTAGAGCAATTGCCTTTTAAGCAACTGGTCGGGGGTTCGAATCCCTCACGGCGCACTGGGAATATATGAATTTAATGTTGACATTAGTTTTAGTTGTTAGTAAAATATCAATATATGAATAAATCTTTTTTATCTAAAATTAAAGACAATCGTTTTCCTTTAGTGGTTGAAAAAGACGAAGATGGTTTTTATGTGGTTGAATGCACTCTTTTTAAGGGTTGTTATTCTCAAGGGAAAACATTAGATAAGGCCTTAGAAAATATTAAGGAGGTTATTGAGCTTTGTTTGGAGGAAAAAGAAAATCAGGAAATAATAAAATCATATAAGCCTAAAGAATTAAGTCTGCATACTATTACGCTTTAATTTATGGCGAAATTACCATCAATTTCTGGAAAAAAAGCAATAAAAACATTTGAAAAAATTGGCTACCAAATAATTAGAAAAAAAGGTAGTCATTTTCGTTTATATCATCCAAATAAAGAGCCAATAACTATTCCTAATCACAAAAATTTAGCTAAAGGGCTTTTAAGAAAAATATTAAGAGATGCGGAAATTTCTGTTAAAGAGTTTATTGACTTGCTTAAAAGATAATTTCAGAGGCCGTGCACATTACCACTAAAAATTGACAGGATAATATATTTATGTTATCCTATTTTTAATAGTTCATAGTAGTTCATAAAAAACTGAATAAAAAACTTTAGACAGGAGGTTGTTATGGAAAAGGTTCTTTTAAGAAATGGAAGTGAAATAGACAAGAATATTGTTGTTGCGATAATGGTGGGAATGGAAATGTTATTGAAAACCGAAAATCCAATGGACAAACACATACTTCTTTATGAGCTGAGAGAAAGATGTAAAAATCCGAATCATGAATTCTACGCTGATTCGGAAGAAAAACTGAAACAGTATGGATTAATCCAATCCATTGGAATCCATGAATCGGCTCGTAATATTATTCTGTCAGCCATCAAAGAAGAAGAAGGTGGCGCTATAATGACCTGGGAATCTCCCATGGCATAGAGGGTTAACTCTTAACGAAAAATAAGGAGGAATTGTGATGGAAAAAGATTGTCCGTTTTGCAATACAGAACAGATGGAAAAAAGTGCGATTTTTCCTAATCCTGACAAATACGAAGATTGGGAAACACAAGGAAACGTTTTTGTTATAAATGTCCTTGCTCCTGCCATGAAAGGACACTGTATGGTCATTCCCCGGGGACATGTAGAATGTCTTTCTGAATTATCGTCAACCGAAGTTTCAGAACTGTTCCGAGTTGCTGAGAGAACTATTGAAAAATTGAAAGGCCACTTCGGATACGAAGCATTTACGCCTTTCTGGCTTGTGGGAAGATATAGAACCGTGCCTCATTTTCACCTCCACATTGTTCCGGACATGATTATCAAAAGCCGGAGCCAAGAGGAAAAGGAGGCAACTAAACTTAACCCTGAACAGAGAGAAAATTTGGTTCAGGAGTTAAGAACAGTCTTATCTTGAAAGAAACTTTCATTAAGCGCCTAGTTCCTAAATTTGGAACCAAGGCGCTTTTTTTATTAACAATTGATTGTTTTGGGGATTTTTGTTAAAATATTGATAATATGAAACGAATTTTAAGCGCAAAAACAATTGAAAAATCGGGTGAAGAGGTTAAATTGAGCGGCTGGGTTCATAATCGACGGGATCATAGCAAGATTATTTTTATTGACTTGCGTGATAAAAGCGGATTAATTCAGCTTGTTTTTTTGCCTGCAAACAAAGAATGTTATGAATTAGCTAATTCTTTAAGAAACGAATGGGTGATTGAAGTGATTGGCCAGGTCAATAAACGGCCAAAAGGAATGATTAATGAAAAAATTCCCACTGGACAAGTAGAAATAGAAGTTAAAGAACTAAAAATATTAAATAAAGCTAAAACTCCGCCTTTTGAAATTAACGAAGAGCAAGATAAAGACAAAAAAGAAGTCAATGAAGAAGTTCGGTTAAAATACCGTTATTTAGATTTACGGCGCCAGAAAATGAGAAATAATTTAGTTATCCGGCATAAAGTCATTAAACTAATCAGGGACTTTATGGATAAGAAGGGCTTTATTGAAATAGAAACGCCAATTTTAACTAAATCAACGCCAGAAGGAGCCAGGGATTTCTTAGTTCCAAGCCGTGTTCATCCAGGGAAATTCTATGCACTGCCGCAAGCTCCGCAGCAATTAAAACAATTATTAATGGTTGCTGGCATGGAAAAATATTTCCAAATTGCCCGTTGTTTTAGAGACGAAGATTTACGTGGAGACCGTCAGCCTGAATTTACCCAGTTAGATGTTGAAATGTCTTTTATTAAGCAAAAAAATATTTTAAATCTAATTGAAAAATTAATTATTAAAATTGTTAAAGAATTAGTTTCTTTTGACAAAAATTTATCTAAAAAACTTACTTTTAATCCATTTTTACGGCTTGATTATCAAGAAGCAATTAAAGAATATAATACTGATAAGCCGGATTTGCGAGAAAATAAAAAAGACCCCAATGAATTAGCTTTTGTTTGGGTCTTAAATTGGCCGCTTTTTGAATGGAATAGCGATGAAAAAAGATATGATTCCTGCCATCATATTTTTACTGCGCCCAAAGAAAAAGATTTGCCTTTATTAGATAAAGAACCATTAAAAGTTCATTCATGGCAGCATGATTTAGTTCTTAATGGGAATGAAGTCGGCGGAGGAAGCATTAGAATCCATCAAGCAGATATTCAGGAAAAAATATTTAAACTGGTTGGCTTAAAAGATGAAGAGATAAAAGAAAAATTTGGCCACTTGCTTAGAGCATTTGAGTACGGAGCGCCTCCTCATGGAGGGATTGCTTTAGGGCTTGACCGCTTTTTAATGACTCTTTTAAATGAAAAAAGCATTCGTGAAGTGATTGCTTTTCCTAAAACAGGCGATGCGCAGGATTTAATTATGGAAGCGCCTAATAAAGTTAGTCCAGAACAATTAAAAGAATTGAGTATAAAAATTGATTCTTAAGATTAATTACAATGCTAACTAAATTTTTAATAACCATTTCTGTTATTTTCAATCCTTTGTCTTTTGTTGTTGGACATTTGTCCAATTCTGAAACTCCTATTGATTTTTCAGAAATTTCAACTGGAAATTATGCGTCAATTCTAGCAATATCTTCTCATACCAATCCTAATTTTCTGCCTATTCGTAATTGGAATATAGCTGAACCAGAATTTGAAACAAAAGCAGCTTTAATTTTTGACAAAGAAAAGAATAAATTTCTTTATCAAAAGAATATTGATTATGTTCTACCGATTGCCAGCTTAACCAAATTAATGACTGCTTTGATTACTTTAGAAAACATTGATATTAATGAAATAGTTATTGTTTCTAAACAAGCGATTGCTGGTTATGGGGACATAGGGGATCTTGCAGTCAAAGAAGAAATTTCTGTTGGAAATTTACTTCATGCCTTATTAATGGAATCAAGTAATGATGCGGCAATTGCATTGGCAGAAGCGGTTCAGCAAAACCAAAATAAGAATTTTATTAATTTAATGAATCAAAAAGCTCAAGAGCTGGGCTTAAAAAATACTTTTTATACTGATCCCAGCGGATATGAACCAACTAATGTTTCTACTGCCGAAGAAATTGTAAAATTAATTGAATATAGCTTTAGCCAGCCATTTATTTGGCAAGTTTTAAAAACGCTAAATATTAGCTTGTCTTCAGCTGACGGGCAAATTCATCATTATTGGGTTAATACTGACAAACTGTTAAATCGCATGCCAGGCGTTCTTGGTGGTAAGACCGGTTATACTGAAGAAGCTCAAGGCTGTTTATTTTTAGTAATTGAACAAACGAATTCAGAATATTTAATTAGTGTTGTTTTAGGAGCCCAAGAAAAATTTTTAGAAACAGAAAGATTAATTAATTGGGTTAAAAAAGCATACATATGGTAAAATTATGCCTGATATTTTTTACATTTCACGTATTTTAGGTTTAGGCGCAATATCTTTCATTATTGCTTTAGCATGGACACCGATTTTAATTTATTTTCTTGATAAATATCGATTAGGCAAGCAAATCCGGTCTGAAGGAGCGCCTATTTTTAATAAATTTCACAAGAAAAAACAAGGAACGCCAACCATGGGTGGTATTTTAATATGGGGAACTGTTCTTTTTTTAACTTTGCTTTTTTGGTGGTTAGCTCAAATAGGCGAGGGGACTATTTTAGAAAAGTTAAATTTTTTAACTCGCAAAGAAACTCTTTTGCCTTTAGGCGCGTTAATTGCTTCTGCTTTGGTTGGTTTTGGAGATGATTTGCTTGGAATTTTTAAAAAAAGCTCTAAAAGAGGCGCTAAAGGAGGCGGTTTGAAAGTACGGCACCGTCTTTTGATTTATACATTTATTGCTGGCTTTGGCGCTTGGTGGTTCTTTTGGAAATTAGAATGGGATTTAGTACATGTTCCTTTTGTTGGTGATTTTAATGTTGGCTGGTGGTATATCCTTATTTTTATTTTTATTTTAGTAGCTACAGCTCATTCAACTAATCTAACCGATGGATTAGATGGATTAGTTGGAGGTGTTCTTTTAATTGCTTTTGCTGCTTATGGGACAATTGCTTTTTCACAGGGGAAAATGGACTTAGCAGTTTTTTGCGGAGTGATTATTGGGGCGCTTTTAGCTTTTCTTTGGTTTAATATATATCCAGCTCGTTTTTTTATGGGTGATACTGGAGCAATGTCTTTAGGAATTACATTAGGAATTATTGCGATGCTAACCAATGCGTTTTTGCTTCTTCCTTTTATCGGATTTGTTTTAGTTATGGAATCATGTTCAGTTATTGTCCAGCTTTGTTCAAAGAAAATCCGAAAGAAAAAAGTTTTTCTATCCACCCCGATTCATCATCATTTTGAAGCCAAGGGCTGGCCAGAAACAAAAATAACAATGCGTTTTTGGATTATTAACGGAGTCATGGCAGTAATTGGATTGATAATAGTTTTTATAGAAAAGATTGTGTAATTTATGAAAATTAAAGATTTTAAAAATAAAAAAGTAACTATTATTGGATTAGGATTGCATGGCGGAGGAGTTGGTTCAGCTAAGTTTTTTAGCATGGCTGGAGCTAATGTATTAGTAACTGATTTGAGAAATAAAGAGGAATTAGCTGAATCAATAGAAAAACTTAAAAAAGAGCGTATTAAATATGTTTTAGGTCAGCATCGTCCAGAAGATTTTATTAATACTGATTTAGTTATTAAAAATCCAGCTGTTTCAGATAAATCAAAATATTTAGAAATAGCCAGAGAAAACAAAGTGCCTATTGAAACAGATATCGGCATATTTTTTGAACTTTGCCCAGCGCCAATTATTGGAATTACAGGGAGCAGAGGCAAATCAACAGTTAGTACTTTAACTGCCAGATTTCTTAAAAAGAAATATTCAGAAGTGATTTTAGCTGGTAATATCCGTTCTTCAGTTTTAGGAAAATTAAACAAAATTGATAAAAAGAGCATAGTTGTCTTAGAGCTTTCAAGTTGGCAGTTAGCTGGATTAAAATCACATAAAAAAAGCCCTTATTGCGCTTTAATTACCAATATAATTCCTGATCATCTTAACAAATACAAAGATATGGATCATTATATTAGAGATAAAAAGAAAATATTTAGATGGCAGAAATCCAAGGATTATTTAATTCTTAACCATGATGATGAAAGAGTAAAAGATTTTAAAGAAGAAGCTAAAGCGCAAATACTATATTACAGCCAAGAGAACAAAGAAGAATCTGATTTTCAAGGAAGCTTTATTAAACAAGAGAAAATATATTTTAATTTTGAAGAAGTATGTTCTTTAAATGAAATTAAATTAAAGGGAAGACACAACATCAGCAATGTCTTAGCTGCCATAACAATAGCTAAATTATATAATGTTTCTAATAAATCAATACAAAAAACTTTAAATAAATTTAATGGAATAGAAGGACGATTAGAATTAATTGATATTGTTAATGGAGTTAAATATATTAATGATACAACAGCAACTATTCCAGAGGCCTGTTTAGCAGCTTTGGATTCATTTTCTAATAAAAACATTGTTCTTATTGCTGGCGGAGCTGATAAAAAATTGGATTTTACTGAATTAGCTAAAGTAGTTATTAAAAGAATTAAAGCAATAATACTTCTTAAAGGAAGCGCTACAGATAAACTTAAACAAGAAATTGAAAAAGAAATGAAATTAAATAATCAACAATTAGAAATAATAGGGCCCTTAGACAATATGGAACAGGCTGTTATAGAAGCCACTGAACAAGCTAAAAAATTTGAGGAAAGTATTGTTTTACTTTCACCAGCTTGCGCCAGTTTTGGTCTTTTTAGACACGAATTTGAAAGAGGAAAATATTTTAATGAAGCTGTTGCTTTATTAAAAAACAAGCATTAAAAAATTAATTATGAAAGCTCGTCAGCCTGATTATATTCTTGTTTTTACTGTATTCGCCCTGATTATTTTTGGGTTATTTATTCTTTCCAGCGCTTCATTAGTTATTTCCAATGAAAAATTTGGGCAAAGCAATTATTTTTTAAAACATCAACTATTTTACAGCTTGCCCTTAGGATTGATTTGTTTTTTTCTTTTTCAAAAAATTAATTATAGATATTGGAAAAAAATTATATTTCCCTTATTAATCGCATCGTTGATTTTATTAGCATTAGTTTTTGTACCTGGGATAGGCAATGATACGGGAGCTAAAAGATGGATTTATTTAGGATTCTCTGTGCAGCCATTTGAAATTGTTAAATTGACCTTCATTCTTTATCTGGCTGCTTTGTTAAGTAAAAGAGAAAATGGAGACAAAACGATTAAAGAGAGTTTAGTTCCTTTTTTAGTCGTTACTGGCATTATTAGCATATTAGTTCTTTCTCAGCCTAATATGAGCGCTTTTATGATAACTTTTTTAATTGCCGGCCTCATTTATTTTCTAGCTGGAGCAAGATTATCATATTTAGCAGCTATTGCTGGGTTGGCTTTAGTCAGTTTTTTTGCTTTAATAAAGATGGCTCCTTATAGAATGAAACGATTAACTGTTTTTCTTCATCCTGAAATTGATCCGCAAGGCATAGGATACCAAATTGACCAAGCGCTTTTAGCTATTGGGTCAGGCGGACTTTTTGGATTAGGTCTTGGACATAGTATTCAAAAATGGAAATATCTTCCTGAACCAATCGGCGATTCTATTTTTGCTATTATGGCAGAAGAATTAGGATTCATTGGAGCTGGAGTATTAGTTATCCTTTTTGTTATTTTGGCTTGGCGCGGTTTTAAGATTGCCAAAAATTCTTCTGATAGATTCGGTTATCTTTTGGCTGGGGGAATTACTGGTTGGTTGTTTTTTCAAGCGTTTATTAATATAACAGCTATTTCTGGATTAATTCCTTTGACTGGCATACCTTTGCCTTTTATTAGTTACGGGGGGACAGCTTTAATTATTTCATTGGCTGGAGCAGGAATATTAGTTAATGTATCTAAATATACTAAATAAATTTTTAATTTTTAATTTTTAATTTTATAAATAAATCTTAAATCTTAATTTTTAAAAATTAAATTCTATGAGAATTTTATTTACTGGTGGTGGCACAGGTGGACATATTTTTCCTATTGTTGCCATAGCCAGACAATTGAAGTCTATTTGCCCAAGTCAAGAAATTGACTTAGATATGTTTTTTTTAGGATCTAACGGCTTTACTAAAGAACTTTTAGAAAAAGAGGGAGTTAAGGTTAAGACCATTTTAGCTGGTAAATTCCGACGCTATTTTTCTATCTATAACATTTTTGATTTGTTTAAAATTCCTATTGGGCTTTTGCAATCTTTTTGGCATCTTTATATTTTGATGCCAGATATTGTTTTTAGCAAAGGGGGATATGGCAGCGTTCCTGTTATTATGGTGGCTTGGCTTTATAGAATCCCTATTTTAACTCATGAATCAGATGTTCTCCCTGGATTAGCAAATCGTTTAGCGTCTAAATTATCAAAGAAAATTGCTATTTCTTTTGCTCCTACTGAAAAATATTTTTCTCAGAAGAAAACTACTTTAATAGGCAATCCAATTCGTTTGGAAGTTATTGAAATTTGCCTTTCATCTAATCAAGAGAATAGAGAAAAGGCAAGAAATATGTTTAAAATAATCAGCCAAAAGCCAGTTATTTTTATTCTTGGCGGGAGCCAAGGAGCTCAAAAAATAAATGAGTTGGTTTTAGAAAGCTTGCCAAAGCTTTTGGAAAAATACGAGATTATTCATCAATGCGGTGTCAAGAATTATGAAAATATTTTGAAGAAGATAAGTAAGTTGCCGGTTAATTATCATGTTTTTCCTTTTTTGGATGAGGAACAAATGTCTTTAGTTTATTTCTTGTCTGATTTAGTTGTTTCCAGAGCTGGAGCTGGGAGTATTTCTGAAATTGCAGCTTGCGCCAAACCAAGTATTTTAATTCCTTTGCCGAAATCGGCTTCAGGGCATCAAAGAGAAAACGCTTTCAATTATGCTAAGGCAGGCGCAACTATTGTTTTAGAACAGTTTAATTTGACTACAAATCTATTCTTAAATGAAATTGATAAAATTTTAGATAATCCTGAATTAGTTCAAAAAATGTCTGATAATGCCAAAGAGTTTTCTCGTCCAGAAGCAGCTCAAAGAATCGCCAAGGAAATAATCGACATGGGGAAATAATATTATGGCAGAAAAACAACAAATTAGAGTTAGATTTGCGCCTAGTCCAACCGGCTTATTCCATATTGGCACAGCCAGAACAGCGCTTTTCAATTATTTATTTGCTAAAAAGAATAAAGGCGAGTTTATTCTGCGCATAGAAGACACTGACTTGGAAAGGTCTGAAAAGAAATATGAAAAAGATATCATAGAGAATTTAGAATGGTTAGGATTAAAATGGGATGGGGAAATATATTATCAAAGCAAACGCACAGAGATTTATGAAAAATATATTAAAAAACTTTTAGATTCAGGCCAGGCATTCTGGTGTGATCATACTAAAGAAGAATTAGAAAAAGAAAAAAAAGAACAAGTAGCTCTTAAACAAGCGCCGAAACATATTTGTAATCGCAGGAATAAAGCAAAACAAGGAATTATTAGATTCCATTGCCTGGATGAAAAAATTACCTTTAATGATTTAATCAAAGGAAAATTGGAATTTAATGGAGGATTGTTAGGGGACATAGGAATTGCAAAGAATGAGAAAACTCCTTTATATAATTTAAGCGTAGTGGTTGATGACGCTGAAATGAAAATTAGCCATGTGATTAGAGGAGAAGACCATATTTCTAATACTCCCAAACAGATTTTTCTTTATCAGGCCCTTGGTTTTGATTTACCTGAATTTGCTCATTTACCATTGATTTTAGGGTCAGACAAAAGCAAGTTGAGTAAGCGGCATGGGACTGTTTCGGTTAAAGAATACGGAAAACAAGGATACTTGCCAGAAGCTTTAATAAATTTTATGGTTTTTCTTGGATGGCATCCTGGCAATGAAGAAGAAATTTTTTCTTTGAAGGAGTTAGAACAAGAATTTTCATTAGAAAAAATAAATAAATCAAATGCGATTTTTAATATTGATAAGCTTAATTGGTATAATGGCCACTATATTAGAAAAATGGATTTAGATGAATTAACAAAGAAATGTTTGCCGTATTTAGAAAAAGAAACTGATTTTGAATACATTAAAAAAGTAGTTGCTTTAGAACAAGAACGAATAAAAAAACTGTCTGAAATAGGGGAATTAACTAAATTCTTTTTTATTGATAAACTTAATTATGAGCCAGAATTGCTAATTTGGAAAAAAATGACTCTAAAAGAGGTTAAAAATAATTTAGAGATATTACAAGAGAAATTGTCAAAAACAGGAGATTTTAGCCAAAAATCACTTGCGCGAACATTGTCTGCTCTAACTGAAAAACACGGCACTGGAGAGCTTTTATGGCCTCTGAGAGTGGCTTTATCAGGCCAAAAAGCCTCTCCTGGACCCTTTGAAATAATGGAAGTTTTAGGCAAAGAAAAGACCTTAAAAAGGATTAAAGAAGCGATTAATAATGAAATCAAAAATATATAAAATTATTTTAACTGCGTTTTTAATTTTCCCCTTAATTAGCAATGGAGGATTGATTGATGATATTAATCAACAAATTGTAGAACAGGAAGTCAAACGCGCAGAATTAGAAAAACAGGCGCAGGAGTATCAAGAAGTAATTGATCAAAAACAAGGGGAGATAAGGAGTTTGAATAATCAAGTTGCTATTTTTAACGCTCGAATAAACAAATTGCAAGTAGAAATCAACATTACGGAAGATGACATTGCTCAGACCAAATTAAGAATCCTTTCATTGGAATATGGCATAGAACAAGCAGAAGAAGATATTTTTGAACAAAAAGGCAATTTAGGCAAAATCATACAAGTTATTGCTGAATTTGATCAAACCAGTCAAGTAGAAATGATTTTAGCTAGTGAGGATTTTTCTGATTTTTTTAATCAATTAACTTATTTAGATAATCTTCAAAATGGAGTTAAGGAAAAAGTTGATAATCTTAAATTTTTAAAGCAGACATTAAGTCAAGATAAGGAAAGTAAAGAAGAAAAGAAAGAACATTTAGAAGAACTTAAACAACAATTAGATAGCCAGAAATGGTCTTTAGCAGGACAAAGAAACTCAAAAGAAGATCTTTTAAAATATACTAGCGGAGAAGAAAGCGAGTATCAACAATTGCTGGCTAATATTGAAGCGCAAAAAAGGTCTTTATTAGGAGATATTAATCGTTTACGCCAGCAAAAAGCAGTTGAATTAGCTCGTTTAAAAGAATTACAGGAAAAACCTCCTTCAGAATACTGGGCTTCGCTTAATTGGTATTATCGCCAAGATGATTCTCGCTGGGCCAAAACAACTATTGGCATTAGCAATTCAGAATTAGGAGATTATGGCTGCGCTATTACTTCAGTAGCCATGATTTTAAAATATTATGGCGTTAGCATTACGCCTAAACAATTAGCCAAAGAATCCATTTTTTCTTGGGATTTAATTTATTGGCCAAGAAAATGGGGGAGTGTTCAATGCATGAATTGTCCGCCGCCACATGTTTCTTCTTTTGACTGGTTTCGCTTAGATCGCGAATTGGGAGCTGGCTATCCAGTAATAGTTTTTGTTAAAGCAGTAGGGCGTGGAGCAGGACATTATATTATAATTCATCATAAAACAAAGGATGGCCGTTATGTTGTTCATGATCCGCTTTTTGGCGCTAATATTTATTTAGAATCAACCCAGGTTTATATCTCAAACCTGTATGAAACTACAACTATTTTAGATCAAATGATTATATATCACTAAAAAATATAAATTATGCGTTATATTATAATCTTACTAACAATTTTATTACTGCCGTATTTTGTCTCAGCTGAAGGAATAAAGATGTCTGATTTAGAAATTCCAGACTTATTAAATTGGTTAGACAATGCTTATGACAAAACTAATCAAAAAATTCTTAATCCAGTAAAGCAATTTATTGATACATCTATTGATTTGATAAAAAAAGAGAATATAAAGGGAAAAAGCGAAGAGCTTTTAGATAAAACTGAAAAAGCAATTGAACAAAAACAAGAAGAATTAGTTGACCAAGCGCAAGAAAAAGTTAAACAAGAAGTTAAAAAAGGCGCTAAAAATTGGCTAAAGAGGAGATTAGAATCAGTTGAACAGACCCTGGCTCCCCTAAAAAATAAAATTCAGAAGGGGAGAGGCCTATTAAGAGAACAAGTTTATAAACTTAAAAATTATTTAAATAATTGGTTAAAAGGATAAAACATGATAGAGATAATGAATAGGGAATAGAGTAGGTTATCCACAAATGAAATTGACAGCATTAGAGCTGCTTATTATAATAGATATATAGTCGCATAATATACCTTAATACACATTTAATATATTTAAATATATGGACAAAAGCCAAAAACCACTTCCTCAACATTTAACTGACTTTTTGGACTGGTTAGATATTGAAAAAGGTTTATCTAATAAATCCCAGGAAAACTATTCTCGCTTTCTCAAAAAATTTATTGATTGGTTAGAAGATAATAACCTAAGTAGTTTAAAACCACATGAACTCTCCCCTGCTCATATTTGGGAATATAGAGTGTACTTGTCTCGTCATTCTAAAAAACCCTTAAAAAAAACAACACAGAACTATTACTTGATTGCTTTAAGGTCTTTTTTGAATTATTTCGCTAATAGGGATATAATTTCTCTGCCGGCTGAAAAAATTAAATTATCTAAGAGTAAAGATGACAAAAAGGTCCACTTTTTGGATTTAGAACAGATAGAAAAATTACTTTCTGCGCCTGATATAAAAAAAATAAATGGCTTGAGGGATAGAACTATCTTAGAGGTTTTATTCTCAACTGGATTAAGAATTGCCGAATTAGTTTCTCTTAATCGAGATCAGATTAGAATTACTTCCTTAACCAAAGATTTAGAAATTGGCATTGTTGGCAAAGGTAATTATAATAGAACTATCTATTTTTCAGAAAGAACGATTTACTGGCTTAAGAAATATCTTGATTCTAGGAAAGATAATGATAAAGCTCTTTTTATTAATTACCAAGGAAGAAAAAATGCTCCTAGGCGTTTAACTGACCGTTCTATTGAAAGAAACATTAAAAAATATTCCTTATTAGCTGGCTTATCAGGAAATACTACTCCACATACTCTTCGCCATTCTTTTGCTACAGATTTATTATCTAAAGGCGTTGATTTGCGCCTAATCCAAGAGTTTTTAGGACATAGGAATATTGCTACTACCCAGATTTATACTCATGTAACTAATAAGCGCTTGAAAGATGTTCATCGTGAATTCCACGGTAATAAAAAATTAGAAGAATAAATTTATGCGTATTTCTTATTCCGGGTTAGAAGCATTTTCTAATTGTCCGGCTAGATATAAATTTCAATATATTGAACGAATAAAAGCTCCTAAATCTAAGGAAGTAATTTTTGGCACTTTGGTTCATGATTGTTTAAAGATGTTCCACGAACCAAGCCAGTCAACTCCTGTTTCTGAAGAAGATTTACTTAAATATTTTACTGAAAAATGGAATAGTGATATTTATCAAGATAAACAAGAAGAAGCTTTTGCTTTTCATCAAGGAATTGAAATATTAAAAAAATATTATTTGCAAAACCAAGGAATTGATTTTAATATTGTTAATCTAGAAATACCTTTTGAAGTGCCTATTTTAGAAGAAGAACTTCATCAAATCACTGGCCGTATTGATCGCATTGATAAATTAGAAGACGGCACTTTTGAAATAATTGATTATAAAACAAGCAAGAAGATGCCTTCGCAAGAAGATATTAATAGAAATTTCCAGCTTTCAATTTATTATTTAGGAGTAATTAATCGCTGGCCGTCTTTACAAAAGCAGAACAGACCAATCAAATTATCTCTTCATTATTTAAGACACAATGAAAAGCTTTCTACTATTCAAACTAATAAAAAAATTAAAGAAACAAAACAAAAGATTTTATCTATAATAGATGAAATTAAAAAAAGCTCTTTTGAGCCAAAAATGAATCCTCTTTGCGACTGGTGCCAGTATCAGCCATATTGTCCTTTATTTAAGCATAAATTTATTAAGGAACAATCCCCTGCTCTTGATGAACAAGAAATCAAAGATGTAATTAAAGAATATTTTGAAATAAAAAGCGAACAAGGAGCAGAAACAAAACGATTATCTGAATTAAAAGAAATCATTAATCAATATTGCGATAAAAATAAAATAGACAGAGTTTTTGGCGATAATGGATATATTACTCGCCTTTCACAACAGAGATTTGCCTATAATTTTAATAAAGTCAAAGAAATTCTTGAACCAATTAATAAATGGGATCAGATTTTAACCATTGATAAAGTCAAATTTAAAAAAGTTGTTGATTCCCTGCCTTATGATTTAAAAAAACAAATTGATGAAGCTAAAACACTAGAACGAGAGTTTAAAGTAATGACAATGAAAGCAAATAAGCGCGAAAAATAACTCATGGCTTATATCCAGCAGGAATATATTTTTCAAAACTACTGCATCTGATATAGCCAGCAGCTTGAGCTTCGGCTTCTGAAGAAAACCAAATTTGATTTTCTTCAGATATCCTTTTGGCAAATGAACAATTTGGCCAATGATATTTGTTGCTGTTTTTACTGCCAACAAATATTCCCTGCTCTTTTGATTGATTAGTTTCTGATACTGTTTGTTGAATTGAAGCAGTTTGGGTAGTTTGATCTGTAATTGGATTTTGAATAACAATAGGCTCAATATCTGCTTGAGGAGCGGTTAATTGGCCAGCTCCAAAACTAATTAAAGCTATTAAGATAATACCAATTGTTAAAATAATATCAGATTCATTTTTCTTGACGAATTCTTTGAAATTAGATAACATTATAATATGTCTAAAACAAAATCAGCTGGTTCAACTAGTTTAGGCCGGGATTCCAGGCCAAAATATTTAGGAGTTAAATTATCTGGAGGACAAAAAGCCCAGCCAGGAAGTATTATTGTGCGTCAAAGAGGAACAAAATTTTTGCCTGGCAAGAATGTCCGACGCGGGAAAGACGATACTCTTTATTCAATTATCAAGGGTGTAGTCCAGTTTACTACAAAACGCATTAAACGTTTTGACGGTTCCAGAAGAATCGCCAAAGTAGTTAATGTAGAATAATTTAACAAAAATAATTTAACAAAAAAGCATACTAAGTAGTATGTTTTTTTGTTTTAGTGCTGTTATTTTTCTTCTAGAACAATTACTTTTATTTTGGTTTCTAAATTATGAGGAAATTCAATAGCTATTTCATATTCACCGAGCTCTTTGATCGGGTCTTTTAATTTAACCTGTTCCTTTTTAATTTTAAATCCTTTTTCTTTTAATTTTTCAGCAATCTGATTAGCAGTGATTGCTCCAAAAAGTTTACCTTCTTCATTAATCTTAACTGGAACTTCTAATTCCAATCCATCTATTTGACTGGCTATTCCTTGGAAAAGAGCTAATTCTTCTTCAGCTTTTTGCGTATCAATTTTTTTCTGCTCTTCTGCCTGAGCCATTTCTGATTTAGTTGCCAAAACAGCCATTTGTTTAGGAATTAAAAAATTACGAGCATAGCCATCAGCCACTTGTTTAATCTCACCTTCTTTGCCTAATTTTTCTACATCTTTAAGTAAAATTACTTTCATATTATTTATAAACTATTAATATTTTATTTTGAAATTTTCAAATTGACCAGTTGCTTCTTCCCAATCAATATCTATTTTATCAACTTTAGCTAACATAGATCCATTATAGCACCAATCAATGAATTGCTTCAAGTCCTTTTCTTTCCCCTCAGCTACTATCTTAACTGTTCCATCTAATTCATTCATAACCCAGCCCGTCAGATCTAATTTTTTAGCTTTTCTTCTTGTTGAATCCCTAAAAAATACTTTTTGCACTCTTCCATAAATTTTAAGAGTTGCTTGTTTATTCATCCTAATCTTATTTTAATAACTCTATGGCTTTATCTAGTTGCGGATCACGCATTTCATCAATATCTTCTGAAGTTAATTCTACTTCTTCGTCAGGAATTATTCCTTCTTTGCTAATATTAGTTCCGGCTGGAGTTACCCATTTAGCTACTGTAATTTTAGCGCTAGAACCGCCTTTTAATTTTTCTAATTGCTGAACTGATCCTTTGCCAAAACTTTTTTGGCCAACAATTTTAATTCCTTTAATATCTCTTAAAGCGCCGGCTAGAATTTCTGATGCCGAAGCTGATCCTTCGTTGATTAAGATAATTGTTGGAATATTTTCTAGGGATTCATAACCCTTGCTGCGATGTTCATTTCTGTAGCCATTACCGTAATCTTCAGCTACAACTAATTCTCCTTTTGGTAAAAACCAACTTGCTATATCAACAGCCACTTCTAAATAACCCCCTGGATTATTACGAACATCTAAAACAATTCCTTTGGGATTTTGTTCAAGAGCCTGTTTAACTGTTTTTCTAAATTGGTTGGCTGAGTTTTCAGTAAAATGATAAAGCTGGATATAGGCAATCCATTCGTCTTCATTGTCTAAGCTAATTTTTTCCCATTTAATAATAGGTATTTCAATAGTATCTCTAATAATTTTTATTTCCCTAGTCTCATCCCATTCATCTCTGATAATAAGCAAAATTACTTCAGTTCCTTTATCCCCTCTAATTATTCCAACTGCTTGATCAAGCGATAAATCAGCTGTCAAAGTATCATCTACTTTAAGAATTTTGTCTCCTGGTTTTAATCCAGCTTTTTGCGCTGGGTTGCCTTCTAAAGGAGAAATAATTGTTAAAATTCCTTTGCGAATGCCAATTTCAGCCCCAATTCCTTCAAAACTGCCTTTCATATCATCAAGAAATATTTTACTCTGTTCTGGCTCCATAAAAACAGTATAAGGGTCTTCTAATGATTCAAATAGGCCCTTAACTGATCCGTAAATCATTTTTTGGATATCCAAATCAAGCCGATCAACATAACCTTTTTCAATCATATGCCATGCATCCCAAAATAAGCTGAAATCAACATTTGCTGGTTGACCAAGTTCTTTATTGGTCAATCCTCCTACTTTATCTATAGAAGGCTGGCTAGTCTGGCCAATAAAAAATCCAAAGCCAAAAATAACGACAAAAAGAATAATCCAAGTTGGGATAGAAATATATTTTTTCATGCTTTTCTCCATTTCCAAAAATATTTTATAGCGCTAATTAAATGTATTCTTGTATATTTATTAAATAAAGTATCCAATAAGCTATTCCATTTTTTACTAACTCTATAATAATAATGGAACATTTTAGCAGATGGATAATAGATAACCTGATAGTTGTTCTGCCAAAAGCGTCGGCACCAATCAGTATCTTCTAAGTACATAAAAAACCTTTCATCTAACAAACCGACTTTTTCAATAGCTTTTTTACGAACAAGCATAGCTGATCCTTGTACCCAGTCAACTTTTTTCTTTGAAAAAGAATCTTCTTTCTTTATTAAAAAATCATTTATTTTCTTTTTCCCCCAACTTAGTTTGCCTAAAAAAGTTCGTCTAGCTATAATTGCTCCGATGCTTGGAAAACGAAAACAAGAATGCTGAGATTTATTTGAAAAAGTTAATAATTGAGGTCCAACAATGCCAACTTCAGGATTTTTTTGAATAAACTCAAGCATCTGAGCAACAGAATCTTTAGTAATAAGAATATCAGCATTAAGAATTAAAATATATTCTCCTTTAGACGCTTTAATTCCTGTATTAACAATTTTAGCATAACCAATGTTTTTTGGAAAAGGGATAAATTTTATTTCTGAAAATTCTTCCTCAATTAAATCTTGGGTAACTGATTCTGTTTGGCTATCAACTACAATTATTTCATATTCAAGAGGACCAATATTCTCTTTAATTGACTTAAGACAAAGCTTTAATAAAACCGGGGTTCTATGATGAGTAATAATAATTGAAAGCATAATTTATTAATCAAATATATTTTTACAAACTTCTTGAATCTCTTCAAAGTTTTCTTTGTTTGGCAAAAGCACATATTCTTCGTTAATAAAAGTATGATAAAGCAATCCTTCTGGAGTGGTATCAAAAATTCTTGTCTTAATATTATCTGTGTCCAAGCTTGAAGCAATGCTAATTAAGCTTTTAATGTCATTCAAACCTGCATCTGTTCTAAGGTGCTTGCCCAACACATCTAAAAGATTATAAATTTTAACTGGATTAGTTAAAACACCCAAAGAAAGAGCTTTTTCCTTAAAGGCCATTAAAACCTGTTGTTGGCGAACCATTCTGTCAAAATCATTAGTTGAATAACGAGAACGGACATAATAAAGAGCAGTTCGGCCATCTAAAAAATTCTCGCCGCGCGCTAGATAAAAAACCCACTTCTCTTCCCCGTCAATTTCTTTAATAAACCAATGTTCATCTTCTTCTAATCCTTCTTTTGCCCATTGAAAGCTTTCCTCAAATGGTTCTTTTAAATAAACAGAAATTCCGCCTAAAATATCAACGGTTTCTTTAAGTGCTTCAAAATCAACACTTGCTGCATAATCAATATGAATATCAGTTAAATAAGAAACAGTTTTTTTGGCGCAATCCATGCCTCCTTGGGCATAAGCAAAATTAATTTTCTTTTTTTCTTCTGAACACCAAAGTTGGGCATAGAGATCGCGAGGCAAGGAAATTAAAGCAACTTGATTTGTGTTTTTTTTAATGCTAAGTAAAATTATTGTATCAGAAAGCAATTTACCATCTCCTGGGTCCTCTAATCCCCTAATGCCCAAAAGCAAAACATTGATTCTGTCAGGATTTTTCTCTGGCAATTCAGGCAGATTATCAGCAAAAGGCAAAAATTGATCTATATCTGTTTGATTGATAACTTTGCTGATAGTAAAACTAGCCTTAAAAAAGAATAAGCAAAAAAAGCCTACTGAAAATAGGATGATGATAAATGTCCATAATCTTATTTTTTTCTTTGGATGAGAATTAATTTCTTCTTCCATATTAGTTAAACCATTTTTCCATTTCTTTTGTCCCTATTTTTTTATTAGTCATAATTATTTTTCTTTTTCTCCAAGAAAAAGGCGCTTGTTTGAATAAATCCCTGATTGCCTTCCATGTATATTTTTCAAAAAATAAAACATAGAACCAAGAAAGAATTTCTTTAGGCAAAAACCAAGGTAAATGTTTTATTAAAATCCAAAATTGCTCATTTTTAATTTGCATTAACCGTTGGTTCTTAAAAGCAAGATACTTTGAAAACTTGTTGATTTTTCTTCTTTCTTTGATTATAGCAAAATAGCCTATTGAAGCGCTTTCTCCTGAACTTCGATCATGCCAAGCAACTGACTTTGGCTGATAAATTGCCTTCCAGTTATAAAGGCGTAAGCGCCAAGCTAAATCAACGTCTTCTTTGTATAAAAAGAAATTTTCATCAAAATATTCATCGTTTAATTTTACGTTTTCTAATGCTTTCTTTCTGTAGATTGGCGCTGCTCCGTCTGCTCCAAAAATTTCTTGTTCTTTTTGGAATTGGCCCTGATCTATTTCTCCTTGTCCCCTATTAATAATCCTTCTGTTTTTAAAAATAGAAAGACCAGTAGTGTCTATTATATAAAATATTTCATTTGAAATTTCTAAAGAAATATTGCCCATGTTCCAGCGCAAAAGCTTTCCTTGAACAGCTGCTACATTGTCTTTCTTTTCAAGCACTTCAACAGCATTTTGGATAAACTCTCTATCTAAAAACATATCTTGATTAAGGCATAAAATATATTTTCCTTTATTGATTTTTATTGCTTGATTGTATCCGCCTGCATAGCCTAAATTTTTTTCATTAAAAATAATTTTCAGTTTTGGCTTATCTGGTAATTTTTTTAAATAATCTTTTGTTCCGTCAGTTGAATTATTGTCAATAATAAGAATTTCTAAATTAGGATATCTCTGATTAAAAACTGACTTTAGACATTTATCAAGATATTTTTTCCCGTTATAGGCGAGAAGATTTATTGATACTAATGGATGATTTTGTTGCATAAAGTAGACCAATATTAGCTATAAAAAATAAAAAGACCTTATCATTAAAAAGGACGACGTCAAATAAACTATATCCCAGAATCCAAATCAAAGCAAGAACAAAAAATCCTGCCCAGCAAATCAAATTCTTGGATTTTAACATTTGTTTCCATGCCTCTTTTAATATTTGCCAGAAAATTACTATTAAAATTAATAAGGCGAATATGCCCATTTCTGCAGTAATATCCAAATATAGATTATGAGCTGAAGAACCTCTTTTGGAAAAAGACATGTCTTCATTAAGAACTGAAGGGAAATTGCCAATGCCTACTCCCAACAAGGGGCGGATTATTATTGAATCAGCTGTTCGTTGCCAAATTTCTAATCGACCCTTAATAGATGTCTCCATAAAATCCATAATACTTTTAGCTCTTTCAAACAAAGAAGCATCTGAAATAGCGTCTCTTCCTAATTCAATATATTGAGGCATAAAAAGAATAGCCGAAGCAATTGGAAATAAAATAAAAAAGATGATTAAACAACCTAAAATTAATTGAATTTGTTTTCGCCAATGTATAGATGGCGACCAATAAAGCAAAAGAATTAATAAATATACAATTAATGAACCCAAAGCGCTTACCCAGGCTCCCCTTGAGCCAGAAAATATAATAGCTAATAGACAACTAATCAATAACAGATAAGAATAAACTGCTTTTCGTTTATTATTTTTAGGTCTCACAAAAATAGCTGTCAAGAAAAATGGCAAAGCTAAGATACAGAAAAAAGCAAAAGAATGCGAATCAGGGAAAACAGAAAACATTCTTAAAGTTGGTAATTGATAGGAATAATAGGAAAACCAAGTATTACTATATGATAAAAGATTGCTTAAATCCTGGCCATAAAAAATATTAATTACATTTCTATCCCAAAGATACCAAAATTGATGGAGATTAACAAAGAAAACCATTATTAACTGCAAAAAACCAATCCCCAGAGTTATTCCAATTGCCACTTTTATAGCGTTAATAACTTTAGAAACAATTTCTTTTTTTCTTTTCGCCAAATTTCTAATAATAATATAAAGGAGAAGGATATTGATTATAAAAAGAAGTTTTTTAATTCCAATAAAAACATCATTAGCTACTATAAGAGACAAACAACCGATGCCCAAAAAAATAACAGTTAAGTTGGTTAATCTTGAGAATGGATAATCAATAATATTTTTTATTGCTTGCTGTTTGTGCTTTATTAATTTAAATAACCAAACAACAAAGAGAACTGCCAATAATATGCGCCAATTAGCCATTGTGTCAAAATTTTCTGTAATTGGTAAAGCAACAAACAATGGGATTGAAGCAATAAAAATCCATAAAGAATCTTCTAAACGGCTAAAAATAAAGAAAAAAATTATTAAACCAGTTAAAAACAAACTTGCTTCTGGAGGCGCAATCCCAAAGACCATTAAAAAAATAACCGCTATTTCGGTTAAAAGGATAACAAGATTCTTCGTCTTTATTGTTCGTTGTTCATTGTTCATTCAATTAATATCCTTTTAATTTGCTTGCATTTTTATGCTGGCGCATTCTTTCTAATGCCTTGGCTTCAATTTGCCTAATCCGTTCTCTGGTTACACCAAATTCCTGGCCCACTTCTTCTAAAGTATGGGTAACTCCGTCTTTTAATCCAAAACGCATCTCTAAAATTTTTTGTTCTCGAGGAGATAAATCAATTAAAATTTCTTTAAGGCGATTTTTAAGCAGTTTTCTGGCTGCTATTTGACTGGGCGAAATACTTTTTTTATCTTCAACAAATTCCCCTAAACTGCTTTCTTCGTCCTTATCGCTAACTGGCGCTTCCAAAGAGATTGTATCTTGAGAGATTTTTATAATCTGTCTAACTTTTTCAATACTTTCACCCATTTCAGCTGATATTTCTTCAGGCAATGGTTCACGTCCTAAACTTTGTAAAAGCAGGCGCTTAACTTGGGTATATTTACTGATTGTTTCAACCATATGAACTGGGATTCTGATAGTTCTAGCTTGATCAGCTAATGCCCGTGTAATTGCTTGTCGTATCCACCAAGTAGCATAAGTAGAAAATTTATATCCGCGATGATAATCAAATTTTTCCACTGCCTTAAAAAGACCTATATTCCCTTCTTGAATAAGATCTAAAAGGCTGAAATTACGGCTGCGTCCAATGTATCTTTTAGCAATACTAACAACTAATCTTAAATTAGCCTGAGTTAATTGCTGTCTAGACTCTTCGTTCCCTTGTTCTATCCCTTTAGCTAATCTGACCTCGTCTTGAGCTGTTAATAAAGGTATTCGTCCAATTTCACGCAAATACATTTGCACATTATCAAATGCTTCTGAAGAAATAGGCAATTTTTTTCTAGTTGAATTTTTATCTTTTTTTAAGGATGCATCTAAAAATTCTACTGATTCAATTATTTCTATATTGTTTTCCCTTAACTTTTCATAAGCATTTTCTAGCCCCTCTATATCGTCTTCTATTCTTGGAACTATGCGCAATAATTCTGTTTCAGTAATAAATCCTCTTTCTCTCCCTCTATTGATCAACTCCTCAATTTTTTCTTGACTGATTAATGTTTTTTTTCTTCGTTTAACAGGATGAGGCTTAATGCGTGTTATTTTTTTAGTTTTCGCGGCTTTTTTTCTTGGGACAGGCTTCTTTCTATTAGTTTTAACAGCTTTAGATTTATTTTTTTTATTTTTAATCATATTACTTGTTTTGCTAATTTATTAAATTCTTTAGTCAATTTTTTAAGAGAAATATTATCTTTTTTTTCTTCTGCTTCCTGAATAGATAAGCTTAACTGATTTAATTTCTTTTGGAAATAGCGTTTTTTTAACTCTTTGAAACAAAATTTAATTTCTTTTTTAGGATTAAATTCATCAATCATTTCTTTTTGCACTTCTACTCCGAAAATAAGGTAATCCACTTTATCTGCTAAAACAAATGGCAAATCTTTTTTAAAATTTTTTATATTAATTTTCTTATTTCGATTCTCTTTTAAAACATTAAATATTTGTTCTAAATTTGTATCAATAAATAGAGAACGAGACTGTTTTCTGCTTTCTTTAAGGGCTTCTGGATATGCTAGAATAAGGCCCAAGGTATATTCTTCAAAATTAAGCTTCCCTTTACTAAGATTATTTTGATTTAGAATTGGCTGATTGTCCTGAATTGTATTTACTGTTGAACTTTTTATTTTTCCCATCTCTTCTATTAAAACCTCTTCTTGAACTTTTAATTCTCCAGCTACTTTTTGCAGCCAATGAGCTTGTTCAACTTTATTAGGAATCTTTTTAATTATTGGCAAAAGGTCTTGAGATGTTTTTTTCTTGCCTTCTGCTGTATTTAGGTCGTTCTTAGAAAGGGCGTTGGATAAATAAAATTCAATCAAACTTTGGGCGTTTTTAACTGCATTGGGCCAAGTTTGAGTATTTTTCTGGAAACAATCAGCTGGATCTTGATTGTCAGGCAAGCTGATAACTTTAAGATTAAAACCAAATTGAAGAGCTAAATCAGCTCCGCGTTTTGTTGCTATTTCGCCTGCCACATCCATATCAAAGGCCATTGCTAAAATATCTGTATATCGCTTAATAATTTTTAATTGTTGCTCAGTTAAGGCAGTGCCTGAACTGGCTATTATATTATTAAAACCAGCTTGATGTCCCATAATAACATCAGTTTGTCCTTCAACTAAGACACAAAGATTATTCTTTCTAATATCCAGCTTAGCTTTGTCTATGCCGTATAAAATACGACTTTTATCGTAAATAAGGGTATTGGGCGTATTAATATATTTGCCCATTCGTTCATCAGGATGAGCAGGATTTTCTCTTCCAGTAAAACCTACTATTATTCCATTAATATCTTTAATAGGAAAAATAATTCTATCTCGAAATCTATCGTAATATTTGCTTCTGTTTGTTTTCTTTTCTGTTTCAATGATTAATCCTGTTTTTAAAATTTCTGTTTCAATATATCCCTGCTTTTTTAAAAAATCCATTAAAGAATTCCATTGGCTAGGAGCATAGCCAATTTGCCAATCTTTTATTGTTTTTGTTTTTATTCCACGTCCAGATAAATATTTTTGAATATTTTTACCAGTTTTGCTTTCTAACTGTTTAATAAAAAAACGAGTGGATAAATCACAAATTTCATATAATCTGGTTCTTTCAGTTTTTAATTTAACTGATATAGCTGGATCAAGTTTTTTTAATTCTACTCCAGCCCGTTGAGCTAAAGTTCGCAAAGCATCGCCGAATTCCACTCCTTCCATTTCCATAATAAAATCAAAAATGCTTCCGCCTTTGCCGCAGCCAAAACAGCGCCATAACTGTCTTTCCGGCGAAACCATAAAAGAAGGCGTTTTTTCTGAATGAAAAGGACAGCTGGCTCGGTAATTCCGCCCGGCTTTTTGCAATTTAATATACCCTCCAATTACATCAATTATATCTAATTTATTTTTAATCTCATCAACTGGTGAATCAAACATCTTAAAAAATTATTTATGTTTATATTTAATTTTATCTTCATTTGCTCCTTTTAGTATTTTATCCACCATTTCAATTTCTTCTAAAATCCCTTCAATTAAATCATATTTCTTAGCTTGTTTATAACTTACCCAAGCATAATCAATATTATCCTCATCTAATTTAATTTTTCCTGATCTATACGGACAATAAAAACTTAAAATAATCGCTGGAGTTCCGTCAGGAATAATAAAGGCAATATCTAATAAATATTTTACTCTGCCTATTTCTAAATTAACCTCTTCTTTTACTTCTCTTTTTAAAGAGTGTTCAATAGCAAAATACCAATGATTCCTAGTGGTTTTAACAGTATTGATATAATCATCTGTTTCTAATCCCCCGCCTGGCACAGTCCATTGTCCTGGGAATGCTTTCTTGTTTAAACTTCGCTGGGTTATCAAATATTTAATATTCTTGCCATGTTTTCGGTAAATAATCGCTGTAGAAGTTATCCGATGTAATTCTTTATTTTTAATTTTCATGACAATATGGATATCCTTAACTATTGATTATTTTGGTTTATTTGCAGTAAATATACAATATCGAAATAATCCTTTTTCGTTCATTTTATAATATTCGTATCCGGCAGTAGTGTTGATGAAAAATCTTTGAAGCCCAAAAAATTTTATAAATTTATATGGCAAAACAGAAAGCTTATATAATCTATAGAACGATGGACGGATATTCTCTGTTATATTTTGTTCTTTTACATTTTCAAATCCAGCATTTTGAACAATCTCTGTAAATTGATCGTGCCTAAAATCCTTTAGCCCCATCATTGCTGAACCGTCTATAACAAGATTAAGCATTTTCTTCTCCCACTCCGAAAATTTTTCATCAGGAGCCACAGTATATTCAAAAAGCGCAATTTTGCCATTGGGCTTTAAAACTCTATAAAATTCTTTAAGTGTTTTAAGAATATTGGGAGAATGCGAAAGCGTTTCGGTAGTATAAATTGCATCAAAATAATTATTGTGGAAAGTCATTATAGAGTAATCCATTATTTGATAGTCAGTTTTATTTTCAATCCTAAATTTTCGGGCAAGTTTTTTAGCTTTTTTCACTTCAAACGGTACAAGTGTAATGCCAAAAATTTCAGCTCCGTATTTTTTAGCAAGATATGTTGAAACAACACCTTGACCACAACCAGCATCTAAAACTCGCTGGTTTTGTTGAAGATTTAAATTTTTAGCAACTAAGTCTTGAAGTAAGACCTGAGCTCTTTTCTCCGAAATATCATTTCTTCTATTTGGGTAATAACCAAAATGCTTTGATCCACATAAGATAAAATTAAAACCGAGTCTTGTTTCTGGATGTTGGTAATAATCAACGATTTTTTGCTGCTCAGTTTTCATGCTTAAATAAATGTTATGGCGGTATACGTTCGAAAAAATTCGAACGGAATTTTCCACTCTCACATTCCCAAAAACTCTAATAATTTATAGATAACAAAAGCGGGCCAGACAATAGCCTTAAGAATGCCAAGAACTCCAGCCCAGAAGCTTGTTGCGTTCTGAATGAAATAAATTGCCGCGCCGATCAAACCCAAGCCATACACAGCGCTTGATACTCCGCCACATGGCATAGACTTGCTTTTTCCGCATTCATCCTCTGATAAATTTTTTTCGTCATTCATGTTTTTGTTTTATCGCTTATAGATTTTATATATCGACCTTATATTATAACTAAAGAAATCAGTAATAAAATTTTGTTATATAATTTATTCATTTTTTAAAATTTTAATAAGTAGGGGCAGATTATTTTTTCTACCCCTACTTACTATTTATCATGATTACGAATATCTTGAATTACCATTCTTCCATTTTCGTCAAAATTTCCTTTTTGTTTTAAACTTTTATTGTGATATTTGTGTTCTGATTTCCATTGTTTACCACTTCTCTTTATCACAGTGTTTATATCTCCTCTTTGAAGAAATGTTTTTCCTTCACTAATAGAAATATAACCATCTCCTTTTTCTACTCTTGAAGAGCCATCTCTCATATTTCGTCTAATTTCATGCTTAATAGGTATTTGATTAGAAAATTTAGGACTAATATAGAATATGTGAGACCCTTCTTCTATAATTTTTCTTTCTTTATCTGCTCTTTGATAAGGAAAATCAATTTTGATTCTGCCATCTTTTTGAACGTTCCATTTTGCATCCATTCCTATAACACTTGAAAAAATCCTATCCCACACATCAAGATTAACTTCTTTATCGATTTGTCCAGTAAACATGTTTCCTAAATTAGCTATAAGATAACTAATAACTAATAAAACAGAAACCAGCAGAAATATACTTTTAGTTAAAGAGAAATTGCCTATTCTAAAGCTTTCTAGAATATTCTTCCTTTTTCTTTTCCGTCTTGATTTTCTTTTCATTGCGAACACCTCCTTAGGAAAATTTATCGAAAAAATTTAAAAGGAACTAAAAATTTAAACTGGCGGAGAGGGCAGGATTCGAACCCGCGGTACATTGCTGCACACACGCTTTCCAAGCGTGCTCTTTAAGCCACTCAGACACCTCTCCTATTTAAAAATGCTCTAACAGTTTCTTTTTTAATTTATCTATTTCAAAAGAATCCAAGGGATCTCCTGAAACACGTTTTAAACGGCTAATTTCCTTTTTCATTTCATACTCGCTTAGACCATCTTTTAAAGAATCACTGAAAACACCTTCTACATAATGCCGTTCATTTGGAGATAACTGCGGAATTTTTCGCAATGTTTTCTTGAAATCATCACGATATATTTTTTTACTGCTTGAAAAAAATCCCATATATTCATTTCTCAATTAATTTATTCTCCAATAAAAAATCTCTGACTCTTTTAAACATTTTCTGATGGCCTTTTGAATTAGGATGTAAGCCATCTTCTAAATCTTTTTTACTTAATAAATCAAACATATCAATGAATAATGTATTGTTGTCTTGGCAAAAATCTTTTAATATTTTGTTATACTGCCGAACATTTTTATTGATATAGTATTTGTCTTTGCCAGAAATTGGAGAAGTTTTAGATTCATCAACTTTAGTAAACCCAATAAACAAAACTTTTTTTGTATATTTATATGCTTTGTTTGATAAAGTATTTAAGTTCTTTTTGAAATCATCGGGCTTAACCATAACATCGTCTTTCGATTTTGAATATTTACAATCATTAGTTTCAATAGCAAATATTATTATATTATGCTGACTTCTTTCAAAATCTTCTGATGTTCGCTGTTTCATCTCATTATCAAATCTTTCTAATAAATCATTTGTTGTGTCCCCGCCTATGCCTAAATTCATCGTGGAATAAACAATAAAATCATCTTTTATTTTTATTCTAAAATCATCGCTATACAAGTATGTTTTTAAACGATCCACCCATCCTCCATGCTTTGGATCCCAGAGGCCAAGCGTAATACTAGCTCCAAAAACAATTAAATGAATAAACATAATTATATCTCCATTCCCCGTAAGGCGTTAACTCTTTTCTCAATCGGAGGATGAGTCATAAATAATCTAGAAACTTTTTTACCTTTAAAAGGATTATTAATATACAAATGAGCTGTGGCTTTATTAGCTACTTTTAAAGGCGTCTGGTCTGCTGATATTTTCTCTAACGCACTGGCTAATCCTTCTGGATAACGAGTTAATAAAGCGCCGCTAGCATCAGCTAAAAATTCTCTTTTACGGGAAATAGACAATTGAATTAAAGCAGCAATTAAAGGAGATAAAATAGCCAAGGCAAAACCAATTAAAATCATAATACCAGCAAATTGTCCCCCTCCTTGGTTATTACTGCGTCTGCTTCTTCCAAAAACACTCCAGCGTACAAACCAATCAGAAAGCAAAACCACCATGCCAACCAAAATAACTACTACAGTTTGCAAAAGGATATCTCTATTCCCAATATGGCTTAATTCATGAGCTAAAACGCCTTCTAATTCAGAACGGTCTAATTTTTCCAGAAGACCTTTGGTCACAGCAACAACTGCATGTTCAGCATTGCGGCCAGTAGCAAAAGCATTAGGCGCTATTTCATCAATGATATAGATTCTTGGCAAAGGCAAGCCAGCTGTAATGCAAAGATTTTCAACTAAACGATAAAGTTCTGGATTATCTTGCTTTTCAATCTTTTTAGCTTTGCTCATTTTTAAAACAATCTTGTCTGAATACCAATAAGAAGTAAAACTCATTAAAGAGCTAAAAATTACTGCCACTACTAAAATAATCGGGCTTTCAAATTGATAAGAAAAAAGCCAGCCAAGACCAATGATAAAAACTAAAAATATACTAATTAATATCCAAGTTTTTCGGATATTTGAATCTTTATGAGTGTATAATGTAGGCATTTAAAACTCTACTTTAACCGGTTCGCGAGCTGCTTCTTCTTGAACTTCAAAGAAATCACGTTTCTTAAAATCCAACATTCCAGCAGCTAAATTATTTGGGAATGTCTCAATTTTAATGTTGAAATCCCTGACATTGCCATTAAAAAACCTGCGAGCTGCCTGAATCTTGTTCTCTGTATCGCTTAATTCTCTTTGCAGTTCCAAGAAATTCTGATTAGCTTTTAAATCAGGATAATTTTCAGCTACAGCAAAAAGAGACTTTAAAGCGCCAGTTAGCATGTTTTCTGCTTTACCATGCTCTTCCATTGTCTGGGCGCCTATAGCTGCAGTTCTGGCTTTAGTAACATTCTCAAAAAGCTCTCGTTCATGCTTAGCATATCCTTTGACTGTTTGCACTAAATTAGGAATCAGATTATAGCGTCTTTTTAACTGGACATCTATATCTGACCATGCTTCGTCTGTTCGGTTTCTTAGCCTAATTAAGCCGTTATAAACAGCAATTAGCCAAAAAACAACGATGGCAATTACGCCAATAATAATCCATCCGACTATTCCCATATTATTATTCCTGAGCAAATTTACCTGAATTTTTGAAACAAAAATTCAAACAGACTTACCCTAGGTAGTATTAAAATTATCTTTATTTTTTCTTTATTATACTATCAGACAAACGATTTTGCAACTATAATCAAAAACAGCCCCGGCTTAATAATGGGGCTGTTTTCTAATCTAATTCAAATTTTACATCATTCCAGGCATTCCACCGCCCATTGGCATTCCACCACCTGCGTGTCCGCATGTATCTTTGCTTTCTGGCAAATCTGTAATTACACATTCAGTGGTTAAAAGCATGGCTGCAGCTGAAGCAGCGTTTTCTAAAGCAGAACGGACAACTTTAGTTGGATCAATAATGCCTGCTTCAAATAAATCTCTATATTTATTCTTAGACGCGTCATAGCCATAAGCGCCAGATTTCTTTTTAACTTCATCAACAACTACTGAACCATCCTGTCCTGCATTATTAGCAATTTGCCTTAATGGCTCTTCTAAGGCTCTTTTTAGAATAGATAAACCAATTTTTGCTTCTCCTTTAACTTTAACATCATCTAATGATTTAATAGCTCTGATTAAAGCAACTCCGCCGCCTGGAACAATTCCTTCAGCAACAGCTGCTTTAGTAGCAGCCAAAGCATCTTCAGTTTTAGCTTGTTTATACTTCTGCTCTGATTCTGTTGCTGCACCCACTTTAAGAACTGCTACGCCGCCAGCTAATTTAGCCAGTCGTTCCTGTAATTTTTCTTTGTCAAAATCAGAATCACTTTTATCTAATTCAATTTTAATTTGATTAATCCTTGCTTCAATTTCTGCTTTATTGCCTTTTCCTTCAACAATAGTAGTATTTTCTTTATCTGCAATTACCCGACGAGCATTACCAAGCATTTTAAGCTCAGCATTTTCTAATTTTAATCCAACTTTTTCAGAAATAACTTGTCCACCAGTTAAAACTGCAATATCTTCTAACATTTCTTCTCGTCTATCTCCAAACCCAGGCGCTTTAATTGCCAAAGCATTAAAAGTGCCTCTTAATTTATTGACTACCAAAGTAGCCAAAGCATCACCATCAACTTCATCGGCAATAAGAACAATGTCTTTTTTGCCGCCTTGCGTAACTTTTTCCAATAAAGGCAAAATTTCTTGAATACTAGAGATTTTTTTATCAGTAATTAAAATATATGGGTCATCAAATTCTGCTTGCATGTGTTCGGTATTTGTAATCATATATGGAGAAACATAACCTTTATCAAAGCGCATTCCTTTAACAATTTCCTTGGACAAACCAAATGTTTGTGATTCTTCTACGGTAATAACGCCTTCTCTGCCGATTTCCTGAATAGCTTCAGCAATTAAATTTCCAATTTCAGGATCTTCAGCTGAAATAGTGGCTACTTGAGCAATTTCTGCTTTTCCAGCTACTATTTTAGACATTTTTTTAAGTGACTCTATTATTGCTTTAACTCCTTTTTCAATGCCGCGCTTAAGAGCCAAAGGATTAGCTCCAGCAGTAACATTTTTCAGGCCCTGAGTAACAATAGCCTGAGTTAATAAGGTGGCTGTAGTTGTTCCATCGCCAGCCAAATCATTTGTCTTGCTAGCTACTTCTTTAACAATTTCAGCGCCAATATTTTCAAACTTATTCTCTAATTCAATTTCTTTGGCAATAGTTACTCCATCATTAGTAATTTCTGGAGAACCAAAACCTTTATCCAAAACAACATTGCGGCCCTTAGGACCTAATGTTACTTTAACTGCGTTAGCTAATTTATCAACGCCTTTTTTAAGCTGGCGCCTGGCTTGTTCATCAAATTTAATTTGTTTTGCCATA
>JABMPX010000006.1 GCA_013203625.1 Parcubacteria group bacterium
AGGTAATATAGTTAATCCAGATAAATATATTAATCAATACGGGGCAGATGCAGTAAGAATGTACTTGATGTTTTTAGGAGATATGAGACAAGGTGGAGACTGGCGAGATAGTGGCATCAAAGGCATGCATAAGTTTATAATTCGAATATACAACTTAATTGGCAAGGTTAATAGTAAAAAACCAGACGATCAATTAGTTAGATTATTACACCAGACAATTAAAGGAGTCCAAGACGATTTAACTCGTTTAAAGTATAATACGGCTATTGCTAAATTAATGGTTTTAACTAATAAGATTCAAGAATCTGGGTGCAATAAGGATATCTTAAGCAAATTTGCTGTAATGCTTTCTCCTTTTATTCCTCATTTGGCTGAGGAATTGTGGAGTACTTTAGATAACAAAAAAAGCATTTTTAAAGAAAAATGGCCTGAATATGATGAGAAATTAATTCAAGAAGAAACTTGGCAAATGATTATCCAGATTAATGGCAAGATGAGGGACAAAATAGAAGTTGAACAAGGGATTTCAGAAAACGAGGCAAAAGAATTGGCTTTGTCTCAAGAAAAGATTAAAAAATGGCTGGACAATAAGGAGCCAAAGAAAATTATTTATATCCCTAACCGTTTGATCAATCTAGTCATTTAATTTTATTATTTTTTGATATGAAAATTATTAAATTTAATCTGCCAAAAAATTTAGATGATTTGGATAATAAGATTGTTGAAGTGGCAGTAGGAGTTATTCAAAGAAACGGAAGTATTATTTATCCAACTGATACTGTTTACGGATTAGGAGTTAGCGCTTTGCAGGAACATAATATAGAACGGCTTTTTAAGCTCAAAAAACGACCAGAAACAAAGCCAGTACCAGTAATGGTTCGTGATATTGAAATGGCCAAAAAACTGGCTTTTATTAACAAAGGGAAAGAAAAAATTCTAAGAGCAGTTTGGCCTGGTCCAGTAACCGTAATTTTAGAAAAGAGAGATATTGTCCCGGATATTTTAACTGCCAATAAAAGAACCATTGGTTTAAGAATCCCAGATTGTTTATTTACACAGGCCTTAATGGAGAATTTAGAAGAACCGATAACAGCTACTTCAGCTAATTTTTCGGGCGAACCGCCTCTGAGTTCTTCCAAAGAAATTATCAGGGTTTTTTCTAAAGCATATCCGCGTCCTGATTTAATTTTAGACGTAGGGGATTTATTAGAAAATCCGCCTTCAACTGTTTTGGACTTAACAGGCCTAAAGCCAAAAATTACCAGAATAGGCCCAGTGAGCAAAAAAGAGCTTGATAAATTATTTAAATAAAAAAATACCGGTTCAAAATCGGTATTTTTTGGTGGGGATGGAGGGAGTTGAACCCTCACGGACTTGCGTCCAATGGTGTTTGAGACCATCCTGTCTGCCAGTTCCAGCACATCCCCCAATGTCTTAATCGTATTTTCTCTTAAAATCCGCTTGTTGTCAATTGGAAGATGGTGTATAATAAAATTGTATGGCTCAAATTGTGAGTTTAGTCAATCAAAAAGGCGGTGTGGGGAAAAGTACATCGGCAATAAATTTGGCAAGTTATTTAGCTGCTATGGGTAAGTATGTTCTTTTAGTTGATATTGACCCGCAGGCAAATGCCACATCTGGAATTGGCATTAATCCGCAAACAGTCCCTTTAAATTTGTATCATTCTTTAATTGGCGGTATTTTACCAGAAGAAATTATCCGTAAAACCAAGCTTTTTGGATATGATGTTATGCCTTCTGCTCCAGATTTGGCTGGAGCAACTGTAGAGTTGGTTTCACAGTCCAATCGTGAATTTAAACTTCAGGAATTACTTCGCAGAGTTAGAACTAATTATGACTATATTTTAGTTGATTGTCCGCCAAGTTTAGGGCTTTTAACAATTAATGGATTAGTGGCGGCTGACGAAGTAATTATTCCAGTACAATGCGAGTATTATGCCTTGGAAGGATTAGGCCAGCTTTTAAAAACAGTTGAATTGGTTCAAGATAATTTAGGCAGTCGGACAAAAATTAAAGGCGCTTTATTGACTATGTATGACCGCCGCAATCGGCTTTCCCGCCAGGTACGCAAGGAAATAGAAAGGAATTTTGCTGGTTATGTTTTTGAAACGATTATTCCCCGTTGTGTTAAATTAGCTGAAGCGCCTAGTTTTGGCCAGTCAATTTTACAATACAATTCACATTCTAAAGGGGCTAAGGCATATCGTGAATTAGCAAAAGAAATTATTGAGTTAGATAAATAACAAATAAAATTATGAAACAATCACTTGGCAAGGGATTACAATCTTTGATTCCTAAAAAACAATTCAAAAAGCATAGTCCAGCAGAAAACCAAATAGAAACAATTGATTGGACAAAATCAAAAAAAGAAAGTATTTTTAATATTGAGATTGATAAAATTAAGCCCAATTCTTGCCAACCGCGCAGAGAATTTCCCAAAGAAGCGTTAAAAGAATTAGCAGATTCCATCAAAGAACACGGTGTTCTTCAGCCGTTAATTGTTTCCAAGATTGAAAAGCCAACAAAAAGAGGAAGGCAAGTAGAATATGAGCTGGTGACTGGTGAACGAAGATGGCGAGCAGCTCAGATAGCTAAGTTGCCTCAAGTGCCAGTAATTATTAGAGATAGTTCAGCTAAAGAAAAACTGGAAATAGCTTTAGTGGAAAATCTCCAAAGGGAAGATCTAAATGCAATGGAAGAGGCAGCTGCTTTTAAACAACTTCAAGATGAGTTTAATTTAAGACATATAGATATCGCCCAAAGAGTAGGGAAAGCTAGAGTAACAGTAACCAATACGCTTCGTCTTTTAGTTTTGCCTAAAGAGGCTCAAAAAGCCATATCAGCTGGCAGAATCAGCGAAGGACATGGCCGAGCTATTTTGATGGCTAAGCCAGAATCCCAATCAGCTCTTTTTCGAACAATTGTTAGAAATAATTTAAGTGTTCGCCAGGCAGAAGAAAAAGCAAGAAAATTATCTCTTCCTAAAAAACCAAGGACAGTTGGGCCAAGAAATCCAGTTTTTATAAAAATAGAAAAAGACCTTGGGAAGGCCTTAAATAACAGAGTAAGCATCATTAAAAGAGGCGGTAAGAATTATTTAAATATTGAATTTACTAAACAAAAAGAATTGGATAAAATAATTAAGCATTTATTGAAATTCTAATTTTTTCTAAGATGAGCTCTAATTCTACTTTTTGCCTCAGTAGTTTTGACAAACTTAAGCCAATCTTGATTTGGCTTTTTATTTTTTTGGATAATAACTTCCACTATCTGTCCATTTTGCAGAGGTTCAGACAATGAACTTAATTTTCCATCAATTTTAACGCCAGTACATTGATGTCCAATGTCAGTATGAATTTGATAAGCAAAGTCTATAGATACGCTTCCTTCAGGCAAGTCAATTACATCGCCCTTAGGAGTAAAAACAAAAATGCGGTCTTTTAAAAAATCAATTTTTAAAGAGTCAAGAAATTCTTGGGATGAAGAAAACTTTTCTTTTTGCCATTCTTGAAGCTGTTTTACCCAAATTAATTCTTTTTTTAATCCTTTTTCCGGTTTCCGTCCTAAAATTTTCTTTTCAATATAGTCTCTAATTCCTTTTTTCTCGCTGTAGTGCCAATGGGCAGCAATACCATATTCAGCTTCTTGATGCATTTCAGAGGTTCGTATTTGAAATTCAGTAATTTTTCCTTTTTCGCAAAAAACAGTTGTATGAAGAGATTGATATCCATTTGGTTTAGGTATGGCAATATAATCTTTAACACTGCCGATTAATGGTTTCCATTTTTTATGAATAATTCCTAAAACAGCGTAGCAGGTTTCAATGTCTGGAACAATAATTCGCATAGCAACTAAATCATAGATTTTATGCCAATCCATATCATATTTTTGGAGTTTTTTATATAAGCTATAGTAATGCTTGGTTCTGGCATGAATTTCAATTACTTTAATTCCTTCTTTAGTTAATGTTTTTTTAGTAAAAGGAATAATTTTTTGCAGATATTCTTTTCCTTGGCCGTATTTATCCTTAACCTGTTTAATTAAATCTTGATATTCTTTAGGATAAGCATAAGCAAAAGATAAATCTTCTAATCCGCCCTTAAGCCATCCAATCCCGAGTCGATTAGCCAAAGGAGCATAAATATCCAAAGTTTCCAAAGAGATTCTTTTTTGTTTTTCCAAAGAAAAAACATAAAGTGTTCTTAGTCCATGTAGTCGATTAACAAGTTTAATCAAAACAACTCGGATATCTTGAGCCATTGCCAAAAATAATTTACGAAGATTTTCTAGGCTGCGTTCAGCTTTTTGGTGCTCTATTTTACCAACATTAGTTACCCCTTTAACTAAAAAAGTGATTTCATCGCCAAAATTTTTTTTAAGCTGGTCTTTGGTTATTTTAGTTCTTTCTAATATTTCATGGAGAATAGTTGTAGCAATGCTGGCTGAATCCAATTTTACTTTAGCTAAATCCAAAGCGATTTCCAAACAATGATCAAGATAAGTTTGGCCAGAGAGCCGGATTAATCCTTGATAATTTTCTTGAGCAAAAAAACAGGCTTTTTCAATCAAGTCAAAATCTAATTCTGGATTAATTCTTTTTAATTCTTCTAAGAATTTTTTTATTTCCATTGGATTTATTATAATACCTTGACAAGCAAGATGTAAAGATTACAATTAATACAAGTTCTTTTTCAATTTGGCTAGGAGAATGAACCTCAAAAGGAGGTTTTTATAATGAAAAAAGAAAAAGAAATTCAGGCAACTTTGGTAGTGGCTGGATTATTAAGAAATCTAGCTACAAGAGAAATTGGGCTCGTAGATAGAAAAAGAAAGTTAACCTTGCCTACTGGGCACATAGACCCCAGTAAGGACAATACTCCAGAAGAAGCTCTGATTAGAGAAATGAAAGAAGAATTTCCTGAATTAGAGACTTTGGAGATTATTCAATCTTTAGGCACTGTAGTCAGAAATAAGAGCAGTCCTCCTGTGTCCATTGAAATCTTTTCTTGCAATGTTCGGGCAGATAAAATTACAAGCTATACAGAAGGCAATTTTGTGGCTTGGATAAGACCGCCTGAAGCGTTGAAATTGCCCTATTTAGATATTTTGGCAAGAGAGGCTTTAAAAAGATATGTCAAGAAATATCCGGGGATAAAAAAGGAGGAATAGAAATGGAAAAGTGCCTAGAGGTTAAGATTAAAATCAAAAACAAGGTTTATTCCCTAGTGATTAACATTAGCCCTGATTTATTATTAAAACAAGGATCGGGGCTATTTTTTTTCTGAAGATTGTTTTTTGTAATCGCATTCTTTATTACTGCATTTAATTTTATTGTCTTTTATTTGTACTAACAGAGAGCCGCATTTAGAACATTTTTCATTGATTGGCTTGTTCCATAAAGCAAAATCGCATTCTGGATAGCGAGAACAGGAATAAAATATCCTTCCTTTTTTTGTTTTCCTTTCAGTAATTTCGCCTTCAAAGCATTTTGGACATTGAACTCCAGTAGATTTCGTTATTGGTTTGATGTTTTTACATTTCGGATAATTATTGCAAGCTAAAAATGGTCCAAATCTTCCGTGTTTTATTACCATTTGCCCTCCGCATTTATCACATGGCACGTCTTTGTATTTTTCTTTAAGTTCTTTTTCTTCTCCTAATGGTTCAGTATATTTGCATTTTGGGAAGCCAGAGCAGGCCATAAATTTGCCAAAACGGCCTAATTTGATAACCAAAGGACTATTACATTCAGGACATTTTTTATCAGTTGGTTCTTCTAGTTTTTTCTTTTCTACTTCTTTGTATTTTTTAAGAAGATTGTCATGAAATGGTTTGTAGAATTCTTGGAGTACGCTTAGCCAATTTTGTTGATTATTAGCAATTTTATCAAGATCTTTTTCTAAATAAGCAGTGAATTTAGTATCAACAATTTTTGGAAAATTTTCTTTAAGCAGATCAATAACAATAAATCCAATCTCTGTAGGAATAAATCTTTTTTGCTCATCTTTTTCAGTATAGCCACGTTCTTGGATGGTGCTGATAATTGGAGCATAGGTTGAAGGACGCCCAATCCCATGTTCTTCTAATATTTTAATCAAAGATGCCTCAGTATAACGGGCTGGCGGTTGAGTAAAATGTTGTTCTGAAATAAGCTTTATTAATTTCAATATTTCTTCTTTGTTTAATGATGGCAATTCTGTTTCCTTGTATTTAACAGGATATACTTTTAAAAACCCGTCAAATTTAAGGGTTGAACCAGTAGCGTGGAAAAGATAATTTTTAGCTTGAATATCCACAGCAGCGGAATCGAAACAGGCTGATGCCATTTGACAGGCGATAAATCTTTGCCAGATTAAATTGTAAAGTTTATGCTGTCTTGAATTTAGATGCTGTTTAATTTGGCTTGGCTGGCGATCAGCTTGAGTTGGTCGGATAGCTTCGTGCGCTTCTTGAGCTCCTTTAGATTTATTTTTGTAGAATCTTGGATTATCTAAATTATATTCTTTGCCAAATTCATTTTCAATAAATTTTTTAGCTGTATTTAGCGCTTCAGCAGAAAGATTTAAAGAATCGGTTCGATGATAGGTGATATGGCCGTCTTCATAAAGCTGTTGCGCTAACATCATTGTTTGTTTAGCAGAGAAGCCTAGTTTGCGAGATGCCTCCTGCTGAAGCGTACTAGTAGTAAATGGAGGCCCTGGATGTCTTTCAACTTCTTTTTTCCTGATATCAATTATTTTGTATTCTGCTTTTTTTAAATCTTTTAATATTTCATCTGTTTCTTTTTTGACTTTAATTCCTAATTTCGGAATTGTTTTCCCATCTTTTTTAATTAGTTTTGCTATAAAATCTTCTTCGACTGTTTTTTGTTGAAGTTTTGCTTCTATTGACCAATATTCATCCGGCTTGAATTCTTTTATTTCTCTTTCTCGGTCAACGATTAATCTGACAGCTACTGATTGGACTCGGCCAGCTGATAGCCCTCTAATTACTTTTTTCCACAAAAAAGGCGATAGTTCATAGCCGACTAATCGGTCTAGAATTCGTCTGGCTTGCTGAGCATCAACCATATTCATGTCTATCTGTCGCGGATTTTTTAAAGCTTGTTCAATCGCCTTTTTAGTTATTTCGTGAAAAGCAATCCGTTGATAATTCTTTTTATCTAGTTTCAAAATTTGAGCAATATGCCAAGCAATAGCTTCTCCTTCTCTGTCTTCATCAGTAGCTAGAATAACTAAGTCCGCTTTTTGAGCAAATTGTTTTAATTCTTTAACTGCTTTTCTTGCTTTAACTGGGATAACATACTTTGGCTTGAAATCATGTTCAATATCAATGCCAATGTCTTTTTTAGGCAAGTCGCGAACATGCCCATAAGAAGACAGAATCTTATAATTCTTGCCTAAAAACTTGCTGATTGTTTTTGCCTTTATAGGACTTTCTACTATAACTAAGCGCATATTTTAATAGTTTAATTTAGTTTGTTGTTTTGTCAATGTTAAGTTCTTCAAGAATGTCATTTGCTTGATTGACTAATTTAGCTCCCATTTTAATAAGATTATTAGGACCTATGGAATTTTGAGAAGAAATAGGACCTGGGATGGCAAAGACATCTCTATTTTGATCTACAGCGTTTCGTGCTGTAATCATGGCGCCGCTTTTTTCAGGCGCTTCAATAACCAAAACGCCTAAGCTTAATCCAGAAATAATTCAATTGCGTTGAGGAAAATTTTGCGCAAGGGGCTGGGTTCCAACAGGAAACTCGCTAATAACCGCTCCATTTTGGCTAATTTTTTCAGCTAAACCCTGATTCTCAAAGGGGTAGATACTTGTTCTATCTATGCCAGAGCCCAGAACAGCAATAGTTCGATTATTTGTTTTAAGAGCTGTTTCATGGGCAATAGTATCAATTCCTTTAGCCAAGCCGCTCACAATAGTTAAACCAGATTTAGCTAAGTCAGCTGTGATTAAAGGAGTTATTTGGTTGCCGTAAGCAGAAAGTTTTCTAGTGCCAACAATACCAAAGCATTTATCAGCTGATTGAAAATGGCCGCGGATATAAAGCGCAGCAGGGGGGTTGTAGATTTCTTTGAGTAATCTGGGATAATCTTTGTCTTGGACAGTAATTAAATTAATTCCTTGCTTGTCTAATTTTTCCATTTCCCAATCAGGATTAATTTTATGGCGTTTTTTCCTAATTTGCTCAATAACAAATTCAGTTAAGCCAGCTTGTTTGAATTCATTAAATTCAGCTGACCATGCATCTTCTAAAGAATTAAAATAAGTCAGGAGTTTTTTAAAGCCAATTGGTCCAATCCCGCCAATTAGATTAAAAGCGTTATAATATTTAGTTTGGGGGTTGACAAATTCTGTCATTTTGGTATACTATGGATAGTTTTTAATCTTCATAAGCCTGCCTAGAGAGTCGCTGATACTGGACAATCCCTCCTAATGTTCGGTTAAGCATAAAGATGGAGATGATTTGCTTTTGTGAATTTATTTCCAGCACTCCTAGGTAGGCTTATGGAGATTAAATTTTAACAATTATATAAGGAGGATAAAATGATGGAGAAAATTATTGAGATGATCCTAAAATCTTTGGTAATATTGGGATTTGTGGCAATATTGGGTGGAGTTGGCTGGGCTGGTAGACCTGAACTAGGAGCCTTTGTAGCAGGAATGACGACTGCTCTTATCGGTTTCTGCGCTTCTGCTCTTATCATATTAGGAGCATCTTTATATAAGAATTATCGATCTTCTTTGCTCCCAAAGTGGGAGCGGAAAAAAAGAAGAAGATTAGGTTTGACCGGTTAATGACTGTCAAACCTTAATGCCGTTGCGATATGGATTGTTCAATTATCGCAGCGGCATTTTTTATTGTTTCTTGAATAATTTTTTCTTCTTGTTTAGTAAATTTTTGCAAAACAAACTTTTCAGTATCAAAAGTATCAAAATCTAATGGCTTGATGCCCAGCCGAATTCTAATAAAATCTTTAGTTCCTAAACAGTTAATAATCGACTGAACTCCTTTGTGCCCAGCTGAACTTCGTCCTTGCTGAATTTTTATTTCCCCTAAAGGCAAATCAATATCATCATGAATAACAATAATATCTTCAATATTAATATAATGTTTCTTTTGTGCGTAATTAACTGTCTTGCCGGAATTATTCATAAAAGTTAAAGGTTTAATAAGCTCAACTTCTTCAGAATTGATTTGTTTTTTAAGATAAAAACAATTAGCTTTTTTACTTTCTTTCCATTTATCATTGCCTGCTAAAAAATCAGCTACTAAAAATCCCAAGTTATGCCGGGTTTTTTTATATTTAATTCCTGGATTGCCTAAGCCGATAATTAATTTCATATCTTTTATAAGGACAGTCCTTAAAATTACGTCCTTGTGCATAAGGACGTCATTTTAAGGACTGTCCTTAATTGCTTTCTTAATATATTCTTTAATTTCTTCATAATTTCCTTGGCCTGCTTTAGGATAGACAACAGAAGCTTTTTGTTCGTCAAACATTACTTGGCCTCCGATTAATAAATTTGTTTCTTTTTTATCAATAACCAAACTGATTATTTCATCTGATCCAATGTCTTTAGCTATTTGCCAAAATGATTTTATTTCTAATAGGCCCAGATCGGTTTTAATATGATCATTAAGCGTGTTGAAGATTTTTAAATAAGTCGGTAAATCCCAAAGAGGGTTAAGATCTAAAACTTTTTGTTTGAGAAGTTGAATAATTTGTTGTTGTCTGGCCATTCTATCAAAATCGCCATTAGGCGAAGTATAACGAGTGCGGACATATTTAAGCGCTGTGTCTCCATTTAAATATCGCCAGCCAGCAGAAAGATTAAAGGTTTGATAAGAATAATTTGGACCAGGGAAATAAGGATCATTAATGTCTTTAGGAACATAAACATTAAGACCGTCAACTAATTCAATGACTTCTTTGACTACAGCTAAGTCAATTAGAACATAATGATCAACTGAAAGGCCTGTTATTCCTTGCACTTTTTCTTTAAGGCATTCAATTCCGCATCGAGCATAAAGGGAATTGATTTTGGTCAAAGCGCCTTGATTTGAAATTTGGACAAGTAAATCACGCGGCAGAGAAATTAAAACAGCTTTTCCTTTGTCCGGTTCTATATGAGCTAATATAATTGTATCAGTTAAATCTTGGCCAGAATAGCCCTGGCCTGGCCGGCCAAGGATTAAAACATTCATAGCTGGTTTATTTTCTTTGTTTTGGGCAAGAGACAGGATTGAATTAAAACCGGTCTTATTTTTATTTGGTTCATTATTAATAGAAATTTCTGATGATGGAATTAATTGATAAAAAAGAACTAAAAAAGAAAAAATAATTAGAGTAGAAATAATCAAACAGGCAATTCTTAATTTTTTCTCGTTTTTTTTGCGATGTTTTTGTTTTTTTAATTGTTCGTTAAATAACCCCTTTTCAATTAAACGATTAATTTGTTTAGGTTGATTCATATTGCTATATAATAGTCTATATATTATAGCAGATTTGATTTTTTTTGAAAAACTGATAGAATGTAGTCATCATGAAAAAAGTACTTATTTTCATCTGGGAGACCGCTAAGATAGTAATTATTTCTTTGGCTATCATTATCCCAATTCGCTATTATTTAATCCAGCCATTTTTTGTCCGCGGGGCTTCTATGATGCCAAATTTTGACAATGGTCAATATTTAGTTATTAATGAAATTAATTATCGTTTTGAAGAACCCCAACGAGGACAAGTTGTTGTTTTTAAATATCCATTAAATCCTTCACAATATTACATTAAAAGAATAATTGGTTTGCCTGGCGAAACAGTTGAAATCAAAAATGGCCAAGTCTTTGTTTATAACGCAAATGTTTCTCAAAAGACAGCATTAGACGAATCTGCTTATTTGCCTGAAGGGAGAATTACCCAAGGGAATGTTAAAGTTGAATTGAGCCAAGAAGAATATTTTGTTTTAGGAGATAATCGCCAAGCTAGTTCTGACTCTCGCCAATGGGGGGCTTTGTTAAGAGAAAACATTATTGGGTTTGTCTGGGTAAGAGCTTGGCCTTTTGATTCTTTTAAAGTATTTTAACATAAAAAGCATGTCATCTAAATCTAAACCAAAACCAAAAAACAAAAGATCATTCCAAGCGCCAAAAGGAATGAGGGATATTTTGCCTGAGGACCAAATCTATTGGGAAAAAGTTGAACAGACAATTAAAAATTTGGCTGATGCTTATGATTTCAAACGCATAAACACGCCTATTCTTGAAGACACAGAACTGTTTGTCAAAGGTACTGGTATTTATACTGATATTATTGAAAAAGAAATGTATTCTTTAAGAACTAAAGGAGGCGACAAATTAAGCTTGCGTCCAGAATTTACGCCGGCCATTATCAGAGCTTATCTAGAGAATGGTTTATCTAGTTTGCCTCATCCAGTAAAACTATATAGCATAGGCCCTATTTTCCGCTATGAAAGACCGCAAAAAGGACGTTATCGACAATCCTATCAAGCTAATTTTGAGGTTATCGGAGAAAAAGATCCAGTTCTTGATGCTCAATTAATACAATTATGTTTTTCTATTAACAAAGGATTAGGACTCAAAAATTTAATTACTCAAATTAACAGTATTGGTTGTTCCCAATGCAGACCAATCTATCGAAAAATATTAACGAGTTTTTACAGAAACAAAAAAAAGGAACTTTGTTCTAATTGTCAGAGACGTTTCCAGCAAAATCCTTTAAGGTTATTAGATTGTAAAGAAGCTAAGTGTATTCAAATAGCTGAACAAGCGCCTCAAATCATTGATCATCTATGTGAAGATTGTCATAATCATTTTAGGGGTGTTTTAGAATACTTAGATGAACTAGAGATCCCATATATTTTAAATTCACATTTAGTCAGGGGATTGGACTATTATACTAAAACAGTTTTTGAAATTTGGCCTGATGATGCAGAAGGACGACAGATTTCGTTAGCTGGCGGTGGGCGTTATGATAAATTAATTAAGCTTTTAGGCGGGCAAGACATGCCAGCAGTTGGTTTTGCTATTGGGTTAGATAGGACAATAAATCGAATGAAGGAAAAAAAGGTTAAAGTTTTTTCAAGAAGCCGGCCATTGATTTTTTTGGCCCAGTTAGGCGATTTAGGCAAAAAAAAATCTTTGAAATTGTTTGAAGAATTGCGAAAAGCTGGCTTAAGAACAGCTAGTTCTTTTGGCCGGAATACTATTACTACTCAATTAAAAATAGCCAATAGGCTTAAAGTGCGTTTTGCTTTGATTCTAGGACAGAAAGAAGCTCTTGATAAAACAATAATTATCAAGGATATGATTTCTGGAAGTCAGGAAGTCGTTCCTTTGGAAAAGATAATTGATAAGTTAAAAAAGAAAACAAGAACTAAAATTTAGTATGTGTCTTTTTTGTAAAATTGCTAATCACCAACAAAAAGCTGATATTGTTTATGAGGATGAACAAATAATTGCTTTTAAGGACATTAAGCCAATCACTCCGGTTCATATTTTAATTATTTCTAAAAAACATATTTCATCTATTACTGAAATCAAAGAAGAGGATATAAATCTTTTTGGAAAAATGATTTTTGTTGCTAAAAAAATAGCTGATGATTCAGGATTGAGTGAAAAAGGGTATAAACTTTTATTTAGAGTGAAAAAATATGGTGGCCAAGAAGTAGAACATGTCCATCTACATTTAATTGGCGGTGGAATGCTTTATGAGGACATTCATTCCACAGGAAAGGAGGTAAAATAAATGAGTAATGATTTATTAGATAAAAAAACAGAGAAATTGACTTTAAGCTCAAAGAAAAAGTGGCTTTGGCTGGGCATTGTGATTGCTTTGGTCAACCCGATTCTTTCAGGATTAATTATAGGGCTGGCTTTTTGGACTGAACCAGAATTAAAAAAAGAAGCAAAAACTATTTTAGTTATAGCAATTACTTGGGGATTAATCGTTCTTTATTTATCACGTTGGTTGGTTCAACAAGGATATTTACCTGTTTATTAAAATGTTAAATAGAAAATTTTTTGCTGCTACAGCCACTTTAATTGGGACTATAATCGGCGTAGGCATTTTTGGAGTTCCTTATGTTGTGTCCAAGTCTGGTTTTCTACTTGGTCTGTTTTTTTTATTTGGTTTAGGCGGGATTGCTTTGTTGTTCCATTTGCTTTATGGAGAAATTGTTTTGCGTACACCAGGCAAACATCGTTATGTTGGTTATGCTGAAATATATTTAGGTCAATGGGGAAAAAGATTAATTGCCTTTACCTCTATCTTCATTTTCTATGGCGCTTTGTTGGCTTATTTAATTGTTGGCGGTAAGTTTCTTCAAACAATCTTTGGCAATTCTGAGATTTTCTGGAGTTTGATTTTTTTTACTATTTGTTCCTTAGCAATTCTTTTGGGCCTGCAAGTTGTTGCTAAAATGGAAATTTTAATGAGCATATTTTTAATAGCTGTTATTGTTTTAATATTTATTAAGGGCTTGCCAGTTATTAAATTAGATAATTTATCTACTTTAGATTGGCAGTATTTTTTCCTGCCTTACGGGATAATACTTTGGTCTTTAACTGGCGCTTCAGCTATTCCAGAGATGAAAGAGATTTTAGTTCCATCAGCAAATTCAAATACCAAGTGCCATCTTTTAAAAAAAGCCATTATTTGGGGAACTATTTTGCCTTTATTGCTTTCTGGCATTTTTATTTTAACTATAGTTGGGACAACAGGAGATCAGACTTCGCCAGAAGCAATACAAGGATTAATTAAGGTTCTAGAAAATCATACAATTATATGGGGAGCTGTTTTTGGTCTTTTAGCTGTAGTCACTTCTTTTTTGGTTATCGGCATATCTTTGAAAAAGACATTTTGGTACGATTATAGGATTAATAAATATTTATCTTGGGCTTTAACTTGTTTTATTCCTTTGATTGCTTATTTGTGTTATTTACGAGATTTTATTGCTGTGATTGGTTTTTTGGGCGCTACTTTAGCTGGTTTGCAGATGATTATTTTTGTCCTGATTTATAAAAAAGCAAAAAAAATGGGTCGGCGTGAGCCAGAATATTCACTTAAGCTGCATCCATCTGTTTATTATATATTAATTGTAATTTTAGCATCAGGAGTTATTTATCAGATTATTTACAGTTTTTAAACTGATGACTTGATAAAAAACAATTTAAATAGTATAGTACTAGTAATGGAAAACAAAGATATTTTTTGTAGTCCGACTAAGGGCCGGATGAAATTAAATAAGGTAACCAAAGAAATCTCTGATTTTATTGATCAAGATTCAGAATCTAAATATAGGTTAATTGTTGGAACTGATTCTAATGGCGGCAAAAAAACCGATTTTGTAACAGCTATTATTGTTTATAGAGTTGGTCATGGCGGCCGCTATTTTTGGAGAAAAACTAATGGAGGCAAAGTTTATCACACTTTGCGCGATCGGATTTACCAAGAAGTGACTTTGTCTTTGGGAACAGCGCAGGATATTCTTGGCAAATTAGGCGTTTCTTTGAAAAATGTTAATGAACTTAATTATGATTTCCAGATTCATATTGATGTTGGCAGGAAGGGTCCAACTCGGGAAATGATTAAAGAAGTAGTTGGCATGGTTAGAGGCAATGGGTTTAAGGCAAAAATAAAACCAGAATCCTACGCTGCTTCTAGTGTGGCGGATAAGTATGTGTAAAACATAATTTTTTTAAATTTCCTATCTTATATCAAGCCGTTGTTTGCGGCTTTTCTTTTTGGGAAAATATTGATAATATAAAATATATGAAGTTGCATTTTTATGGAGGGGCCAGATGGGTAACTGGCTCTAATTATTTATTAGAAACTCAAAAAACCAAAATCTTAGTTGATTGTGGTTTATTTCAAGGAGGCCGGGATGCCCGCAAAATGAATCAACAGGAATTTTCTTATGACCCAAGCCAGGTTGAAGCAGTTTTAGTTACTCATGCCCATATTGATCATATTGGCCGTTTGCCTTATTTAGTTAAAAAAGGATTTAAAGGAAAGATTTTTGCTACTAAACCAACTAAGGATTTTGTCAAAGCAATGCTTTTTGATGCTGAAGAAATTAATTATGAAATAAGCAGGACAACTGGCAAAGAGCCTTTTTACAATCGATTAGATGTAAAAAAAACTTTAGAGCTTTTCCAAGGGATAGATTACAAAGAAAAAATTAAATTAAATAACGAAATTTCTTTTTGCTTTAGAGATGCTGGTCATGTTTTGGGTTCAGCTATTATTGAAGTTTGGGCAGAAGATCGGAAGATAGTTTTTTCAGGGGACTTAGGCAATCCTCCAGTACCTATTTTACGGCCAACCGAATTCATCAAAGAAGCAGATTATGTTTTAGTTGAATCAACTTATGGCGATCGTATTCACGAAGACAAGAAAAAGCGAAAGGATTTATTGGAAAATGTCATTGAAAATGTTGCTGCTCAGAAAGGCGTATTGCTTCTTCCTAGTTTCGCATTAGAAAGAACTCAGGAAGTTCTCTATGAATTAAATGAATTGGTAGAAAATCATTGTATTCCTCAAATGCCTATTTTCCTTGATAGCCCCTTAGCTATTAAATTAACTGAGATTTATCAGAAATATCCAGAATATTTTAATCAAAAGGCAGATGATTTAATTAAATCTGGCGATGATATTTTTAAATTTCCTGGTTTTAAAATGACCAGAACAGCTACAGAATCTAAACAAATTAATCAAGTTAATCCACCTAAAATTATTTTAGCTGGTTCAGGTATGTCTACTGGCGGTCGGATTTTACATCATGAAATTCAGTATTTATCTGATCCTAAAAACACACTTTTAATTGTTTGTTATCAGGTGCCAGGGACTTTAGGAAGAAAAATTTTGGATGGCGCTAAAACAGTTAGAATATTTGGTCAAGAAATTCCGGTTAAATTACAGATTAAAGCTATTGGAGGTTATTCAGCTCATGCTGATCAGAAAACGCTTTGTTATTGGGTTAGACAAATGAAGGATTCTTTGAAGAAAGTTTTTGTTGTTCATGGTGAAGAAGGGCCAGCCATGGCTCTGTCTCAGTATATTGAGGATCATTTGGGATTGCCAACTCAAGTGCCTGAAATAGGCCAAGTTGTTGAATTATAATTTTAAATAGTCCACTATATAAAAAAAGTTGACTTTTTAATATAATCGTAATACAATAAACTATTCTTTCAGAAAGGAAGAATCCCGGTCCTCGGGTAGAGGAAAAATTCAAACTTCGGGCTTTTAGCCTGAGAGGAGGAAATAATGGAACGAGTAACGAGTAAGTATGCAGATTGGACAAGAGGAAATGTTGAGGCGCTCATTAACATTATTGGTGAGGGAAACGCTAAGGGATTACTTGCAAGAGACATTTCAGCGGAATTTAAAGAAATTGTGAAAAAGCTCTTTGACAAGCACGGACGACGAATTCCCGAAGGTCTGCAAGCAAACGTGTGCGACGCCAATCGGAGTTTCCGATTAAATCGGCCGAAGATGGAGGCAGAAATTGATTATGCCAATCGCATTACGCGGTTGCATGGCTGTCTGGACGTGGATACAGGTATCACCGCCGAGCAACTCAAGACAGAAACAGAGCGTTTATTGGCTTTGATTCAGGACAACTCCCAAATCGCAAATATTGCCAATGGCGTCTGGTTGCCGGTGGTTCTGCCACAGCTTACGACCGACGATCTCGGAACTACTCTTGAACAGTATCTTGAGGTAGTCGGCAAGAGTTATGCCAAAAATTTTGGCGATCGGAAGTTCTATAATCATCGCAAAGGAACGTTGGCGAATGAGGTCAACATCGTTGACGGAAGCCGCCATAACCAGCTCATTGAGCGAATGAAGCAGGGGATAGTTATGGGAATTCACTTTCCGAATCCTTTGCAGGGCTTTTCCATTAACGCTGATAGAGAGCAGATGTCGACTTTACCAAAGGGATTTATCCTTTCTGGCATGGATACTCCCATTGTTATGGCGATGTATCCTGACATCCTGGCGCGTGATTACAATACGCCAGGTATGGACATGGCCGCTCTTTTCCGGCAGTCCGCCGGCTATTCGCTCAGCCTCGGGGCTAGTGACGACGGGCTTTTCTTCAGCAGCACGGACCGCTTGGCCTACGCCGTTGGCTACTTTTCTGGCGGTCTGTTCTTCTGTGGGTAGTGCTGGAATTTGTTCTTTAATGAGTTTTTAAAATTACGAGGTACGACAAGTGTTGTGCCTCGTTTTTATTTTTAAAATTTGATATATTAAGATATAATTAGTTGTAAGAATTAAAAATCAAAATAATTTTTTGACAAAAACCATTAAAAACAGTAAGATTAAATAAATGAAACGTAAAACTTATTTAAAATACAAGCTTTGTGTTTCTGGGGCGGCTGAAACTGGACATTGCGCTGAAAACGCCTTGGAATCTGCCAAAGAACTTGGCCGTCAGATTATTAAACAAGGCGGGGTTTTAGTTACAGGAGCTACTTCAGGTCTGCCTTATTGGGCAGCTATTGGCGCTAAAGAAGAAAATGGCATTGTTATTGGGCTTTCACCAGCTGCTTCAGAAAAATCTCATATTAAAAAATATCGTTTGCCAGTTGATTTTCATGATTTAATTATCTATACTGGATTTAATTATGCTGGTCGGAATTTACTTTTAACTCGTTCTTCAGACGCAGTTATTATTGTTTGTGGCAGGATAGGAACTTTAAATGAGTTCACAATTGCCTTTGAAGATAATAAGCCAATTGGAGTTTTGGTTGGTACTGGCGGAACAGCTGATATGGTTAAAGGTATTGTAGATAAGTCATATCGCGGACCAGGAAAAATTGTTTATGATTCAGATCCTAAAAAATTAGTTGAAAAACTAATTAAATTAGTTGATAAAGAAAAAGAGATAAAAGTTCAACCCTAAAAAGGAGGTGAATTATGTGGCTATTGAAGTCAAAAAAAGAGATAGAGAAACTACACGTAGCTTATTAAGACGCTTTTCTAGGAGAATTCAGCAAAGCGGCGTTTTGATTCGCGCTCGCAAAGCCAGATTCTTGGAAAGAGAAAAGTCCAAACCAGAAAGAAGAGCTGGCGCTTTAAGACGAATTAAAATTGGAGGAGAAAAAGAAAAATTAAGAAAAATGGGTCTTTTAAAAGAAGAGCCAAAATGGAAAAGAAGATAAAATTTTAATATGTCTATTAAAGAAACAATACAATTAAATATTAAAAAAGCCATGACAGAAAAAAATGCCTTAATAGTCTCTGTTTTGCGTATGATTATGGCAGCTGTTTTTAACAAAGAAAAAGAAAAAAGAGCCAAGTTAAGCAAGAACGAGGAAGAATTAGAAAAATTAGACGAGTTGAGCAAGTTAACTAACGAGGAGATATTAGAGGTAATTTCCAGCGAAGCAAAAAAGCGCAAGGATTCTATTGAACAGTATGAAAAAGGTGATAGAAATGATTTAGCAGAACAGGAAAAGAAAGAATTAGAAATTTTGATGGAATACATGCCTGAACAAATGAATGAAGATGAGATTAGAAAAATAGTTAAAAGTAAGATAGAAGAATTAGGCATTAGCGGTCCGCAAGAAACAGGCAAAGTTATGGGCGCTGTAATGCCAGAATTTAAAGGAAAAGCTGATGGAAATATAGTTAACAAAATTGTTCAGGAGGAGTTGAGGAAATAATAATGTTGGAAATTCATAATTTTACTCAAAATGGAATAGATGAAAAGTTTTTCCAAAAAGCAACAAAGGTTGTTTTGAAGATGATTAACATAGAAGAACGGACAGAAATCAGCTTGGCTATTGTTGGCGATGGCAGAATGAGAAAATTAAATAAAATGTATCGTGGCAGAAATCGAGTAACTGATGTTTTAGCGTTTGAGAATAAGTCAGTCATTACTTATTTAGCCAAGGCTTTCCCTCGTTTAAAAAAAGGACAGGATATAGAATTTATTGAACCTCCTGATGACATTAGAAGACTTGGAGAAATAATTATTTGTTATCCTCGAGCCAAGAAACAAGCTAAGCGTTTAGATCATTCTTTAGAAAAAGAGCTGACTATTTTATTAATTCATGGTATTCTTCATTTATTAGGACATGAGCATGAAAATGATGGCGAAGAAGCAGAAGAGATGGAAAAAATGGAGAAGAAAATATTAACAAAATTAAATTATGGCTAAAGAAAATATTATTGTTGGTTTAGATGTCGGCACCTGTTTTATTCGAACAGTTGTTGCTAAAATAAATGCTGACCAGACAAAACCACAAATTATAGGCATTAGCCAAGTGCCGTCTTTTGGTCTTCGTCGCGGGACGGTTATTGACATTGAAGAAACAGTTAAAAGCATTGGGCAATCTATTCAAGAGGCTGAAAGAAGCAGTGGTTTGTCTATTGAACGCGCATTAGTTAGTTTAAGTGGTAATCATATTATTCCTAGAATTAGCAAAGGAGTAGTAGCTATCTCTAGGGCTGATGGCGAAGTTTCAAAAGAAGACGTTGAAAGAGCAATAAAAGCTGCTTCAGCTGTTTCTATACCGCAAAATAGAGAGATTCTTCATATTATTCCCAGGAATTTTTCTGTTGATGATCAAAATGGGATAAAAGAGCCAGTTGGTATGAATGGAGTCCGATTAGAAGTAGATACTTTGATTATTGAAGGAGCTGTTCCTTTTATTAAGAATTTGAAAAAATGCATCAATGAAGCTGGTTTGGATATAGAAGAAATGGTTTTAGCTCCATTAGCAGCTAGTCGAGCCGCTTTAAGCAAACGACAAAAAGAATTAGGCGTTTTGGCTTTAGATTTAGGCGGTGGTACAGTTGGTCTAACTGTTTTCGAAGAAGGAGAAATTGTTCATAGTTATGTTTTGCCTATTGGTTCTTCTCACATTACTAATGACATTGCTATTGGCATGAGAAGTAATATTGATTTAGCAGAAAAAATTAAATTAGAATATGGTTCAGCTTTGGCTTCTGAAATTAGCAAGAAAGATGTTATTGATTTATCTAAATTAGGATCAGAAGAAAGAGGGATTATTCCTAGGGTAGAAATGGTTGGGATTATTGAAGCTCGATTGTGTGAAATTTTAGAATTAGTCAATAAAGAATTGAAAAAAATTGATCGCCAAGGATTATTACCAGCTGGAGCAGTCCTTTTAGGAGGCGGGGCTAAAATTCCAGGATTAGTTGATTTGGCTAAAAGAGAATTAAAATTACCAGTTCAAATAGGTTTTCCTTTAGAAACAGAAGGAGTTGTAGATGAAATTGACGATCCGTCATTTGCTACAGCTGTTGGTCTAGTCCTTTGGAATATGGACAAATATGCTAAATCCAATAAAAGAACACCTCTTTCTGGAATTCCAATTGGTTCAACAGTTAATAAAATAAAAGGATGGTTCCAGGACTTTTTGCCTTAAGAACGAAAAACACTTGCATTTTTTTATTGATTGTGTTAGTTTTTGTCTTAAGAGTGAAATAAATTGATGTTTTAATGTTATTTTAAGCACAGTTAATTTTTTAAACTTTGCTTATAGCAATAAAACAATCATTTAAATAATATGGCTCAGATAAAGCCGGAGGTGGAAACTTTTGCTAAAATTAAAGTGATTGGCGTGGGGGGAGCTGGAGGCAATGCTATTTCTAGAATGGTAGCTTGTAAAATTCATGGAGTAGATTTTGTTGCTATTAATACTGATGCGCAGGATTTACATCATGTTGCTTCTTCAGAAAAACTTCATATTGGAAAAAATTTATCCAAAGGACTTGGATCTGGAATGAATCCAGAAATGGGTCGTCAAGCAGCCGAAGAAAATCGTGATGAGATTCACGAAGTGGTTAAGGGGTCTGACATGGTCTTTATTACCTATGGTTTAGGCGGCGGTACTGGAACCGGAGCTGGTCCAATTATTGCTGAAGCAGCAAAAGATTCAGGCGCTTTAACAGTGGCAGTAGTGACCAAGCCATTTTCTTTTGAAGGCAAACAGCGTGCTAATATTGCTGAAGAAGGATTAGTACATCTTAGAGACAGAGTTGATACTTTAATTACAATTCCTAATGACAAGCTTCTTTCAGTTATTGACAATAAGACATCTTTGTTAAATGCTTTTTCAGTTGTCGATGATGTTCTTCGTCAAGCAGTCCAAGGCATTTCTGATTTAGTTGTAACTCCTGGAATTGTTAATGTTGACTTTGCTGATGTTAAAGCAATTATGCAAGATGCTGGTTCAGCTTTAATGGGTATTGGCCGAGCAACTGGCGATGATCGAGCTGTTGAAGCAGCAAAAGCAGCTATTAATTCTCCTCTTTTAGAGATTTCGATTGATGGAGCTAAGGGAGTTCTCTTTAATGTCAGCGGTGGTTCTGATTTAGCCATGACTGAAATCAATGAAGCAGCTAAAATTATAACTGAATCCATTGATCCAGAAGCTAAGGTTATTTTTGGCGCTGTTATGGACGATAAATTAAAGAAAGGCGAAATTAAAATCACTGTTGTAGCAACTGGTTTTGATGAGGGATTATTAAAGAAGTCCGGCGAAACAAGAATCCAAGACATTTCACCAATCAGCCAAGAAGAAAGAAGTAAAAGAAATTTTAAGCCCAAAGCAGTTTCAGTTGAAGAGCAAGAAGATGAATGGGATATTCCCGCCTTCATTCGCAGAAAAATGAAATAAATCTATTTGCATCTTATTTTTGAAGAGCAGTCATTTGACTGCTCTTTATGTTTGGAGTAAAATAGAAAAGTATATGCCTAAGAAAGAAATAAAATTTAATCAAATAAGAAAAAGAGATGGTCGAATTGTACGCTTTGACCAATCCAAAATAACTCAGGCTATTTTAAAAGTTTTTAGAGCTCAGGACAAAGAAGACAAAGATCTAGCTCAAAGTATTTCAGATAAAGTGTTTGAGTTATTAAACAGACGTTTTGCCGGTAGTATTCCTAAAGTTGAAGAAATTCAAGATGCAGTTGTTGAAACATTAAATAAAGAAGGCCAGAAAGAAATTGCTGATTCTTATAGTTTTTATCGTCAGAAAAGAAAGGAAATTCGCGAAGCAAAATGGTGGCTTTTAAGCCAAAATGTTAAAACTAAACTTACTCCTAACGCTTTAAGAGTTCTTGAATCAAGATATTTAAAGAAAGATGAGCATGGTAAGATTATTGAGACGCCACAGCAATTGTTTCAAAGAGTGTCTGCTAATGTTGCTTCAGCCGAATTGTTTTTTAAGCCATCGTTTACAGACGATGAGCTTTTTAATATCGGAGAAAAGTTTTATCGGATGATGGCTTCATTGGAATTCCTGCCTAATTCTCCAACTCTAATGAATGCCGGCAATACTTTACAGCAATTAAGCGCTTGTTTTGTTATTCCAGTAGGCGATTCAATGGATGAAATTTTTCAAGCAATCAAAAATACAGCTTTGATTCATCAAAGCGGTGGAGGCACTGGATTTAATTTTTCTAATTTAAGGCCAAAAGGCGATTTAGTTAAATCAACTCAAGGGCAATCATCTGGACCTATTTCTTTTATGACTGTTTTTAATGCAGCCACTGAAGTGATTAAACAAGGAGGGAAAAGACGCGGAGCGAATATGGGCGTCTTACGAATAGACCACCCTGATATTTTAGAATTTATTACTGCTAAATTAGAAGAAGGCAAACTTAACAATTTTAATATTTCAGTAGCTATTACTGATAAATTTATGGAAGCGGTAAAGAAAAAGAAAAAATATGATTTAATTAATCCGCATGATGGCCAGATAGTTGAACAATTAGATGCTAATAAAGTTTTTGACTTAATTGTACATTATGCTTGGAAAAACGGAGAGCCAGGCGTAATTTTTATTGACCGAATTAATCGCGATAATCCTACTCCCAAATTAGGCGAGATAGAAAGCACCAATCCTTGTATTTCAGATGATTCTTGGATAATGACTAATGATGGACCTAGGCAAGTTAAAGAATTGATTGGTAAAAAAACTAAGGTTATTGTAGGAGGGAAAAAATGGTCTAATTCTGGAAATGGATTCTTCAATACTGGTGTTAAAAAATTATTTAAACTAGTAACTAAAGAAGGATATGAAATTTCTTTAA
>JABMPX010000007.1 GCA_013203625.1 Parcubacteria group bacterium
GAGCAGATATTATTTTTGCTTTTGATGAATGCACTTCTCCTTTATCTGATTATAATTATACTAAAGAATCAATGCAAAGAACTCATAATTGGGCAGAAATTTGCTTGAAAACGAAAAAAATAAAAGACCAGGCGCTTTTTGGCATTATTCAAGGAAGCCAATGGAAAGATTTAAGAATAAAAAGCGCTCAATTTATCAGCCAGATGCCTTTTGATGGTTTGGCTATTGGCGGTTCTTTGGGTAAAACCAAAAAAGACATGTATAAAATTTTAGATTGGGTTATTCCAGAAATGCCCGAACAAAAACCGCGTCATCTTTTGGGAATTGGCCATCCCAATGATTTAATTAAAGCGATTAAAAAAGGAATTGATCTTTTTGATTGCGTCCATCCAACTCGTTTAGCGCGTCATGGTGTTTTCTTCACTCCCAAAAAAGAATTGAATATTTTAAATGCCTGTTATCAAGCAGACAAAAAGCCAATAATGAGAAATTGTTCCTGTTATGTTTGCCAGAATTTCAGCAGAGCTTATTTGCGCCATCTTTTTAGAACAAAGGAAATACTTGGATTGCGTTTAGCTACTTTTCACAATCTTTGGTTTATGTCTCAATTAATGGAGAAAATCAGACAGGATATTAAAAAGGGTTGACAAGCAATAGCTTAATATGCTATTTTTAAAATAATGAATTTGGAAAATTTCAATAAAATTGGTTTAATCCTAATCAGCCTATATTTATTGGTTGGTTTTATCTTTGTTTATATTAAACAACAAAGCTGGTTAGGTTTTGAGATAGTAAAAAAATAAAGAGAATAAGATCGTTTTAAGAGAAACCTAGCCAGCTGGCTAGGTTTTTTAGTTCTTTAACAATTAGCGAAATCTAAAGGAAGGAGGTTAATTCTATTATGGAAGATAAAGAGATTGAGCAAGTAGTTTCAGAGCAGGAAAAGGACGAAGATAGTGAAAAAAACCAGATGCCGATACTAATCATAGACGGCAAGATGGTTATTCTTTAGTTCTTTATTTTCTCAAAAAACAAAGCGGCCTTAATAGACCGCTTTTGATTTTGTCATACAAGATTGAAAAATCACTGGAAATCTGATATAATAGAGATATGCTTAAACTATTTAATACTTTAACCAGGAAAATTGAGATATTTAGGCCCATTAAGCAGGGAAAAGTTGGAATATATTCCTGTGGCCCAACAGTTTATGATTTTGCTCATATAGGAAATTTAAGAGCCTATATCTTTGTTGATTTGCTTAAACGCTATTTAATATATAGCGGTTTTAAAGTTAAGCATGTGATGAATATTACTGATGTTGATGATAAAACGATTAAAAACAGCCAGCAAAATAATAAAAGTTTGCAGGAGTTTACGGATTTTTATTCAAAAGCATTTATTAAAGATATTAAGTCATTGAATATTAAAATGCCTGACATTATGCCCAGAGCCACAAAACATATTCCTGAAATGGTTGATTTAATAAAAAAAATAGGCAAACATGGATATTCATATAAATCAGAAAAATCTATTTATTTTAAGATTTCTAAGTTTTCTGATTATGGAAAATTAGCTCAATTAGACAAGCAAACATTAAAGCAGAATGCTGCTGGGCGTTTGAATATATCTGATGAATACGAAAAAGAACAAGTTAATGATTTTGTTTTATGGAAGGCATGGCAGCCAGAAGATGGTGAGGTTTTCTGGGATACAGAAATTGGCAAGGGCCGTCCTGGCTGGCACATAGAATGTTCGGCCATGTCAACAAAATATCTTGGAGAGATCTTTGATATTCATACTGGAGGAGTTGATTTAATTTTTCCACATCATACTAATGAAATCGCTCAGTCAGAAGCAGCTTTTAAAAAGAAGTTTGTCAATTACTGGCTTCATAATGAGCACTTATTGGTTGAGGGAAAGAAAATGAGCAAGTCCTTGGGCAATTTCTATGCTTTAAAAGATATTAAAGATAAAAAATATAATCTTTTATTAATGAGATTAATTTTATTAAAAACTCATTATCGCAAAGTTCTGAATTTTACTTTAAAAGATTTAGACGAAGCGAAATCGATCGCGGAAAAATTTTTAAGTTTTTTAGCCGGTCTTGATTTCGTTGTCTGTGGTGGGAGTAATAATTTGGATATTAAAAATATGATATCGCAAAGCAGAAAAGAATTCAAAAAAGCAATGGACAATGATTTGAATATAAGTTCAGGTCTAGCATCTCTTTTTGATTTTATAGAAGAGGTTTATAAAAGAAAATCGTTAATATCTACTAATCAGGCGCAAGAAATTAAAAATTATATTTTTGAGATTGACGAAGTTTTAGGTTTTATCAGGCCTCTTTATGAGCAGTATCAGATGCGGCTTAATAAAAAACTGGCGACTAAAAAGATTTTGAATATGATTAGCAAAAGGGAAAAGGCAAGGAAGAATAAAGATTATAAGGAAGCGGATAAAATAAGAATAGATTTATTAGAAAAGGGGATTGTTATAGAAGACACAGAAAAAGGGGATAAGGCTAGATTACTAAAAATAATAGATTAAATTTAAGAAATATATGAAAATTTTTCAGGGATCAAAAATTATCTGGCAATATTTGAAGGAATATAAAAGAAAAGTTTATTGGATTGCTCTAGTCGCATCAGCGGGTTCTATTATTAGCGCTGTTATCCCATATATTTACGGTCGTTTAGTTGATTTAGCCATTACTGAATTTTCTAGGCTTGATCTTATTGGCGGCATACTTTTGATTTGGTTGATTTTGTCTTTATTTGGCGATTGGCTCAATCGGACATCTGGTTTTCGCGGCAACTATATTGGAGTGGATGTAGCTAATGATTTAATAGTAAAAATTAGCAGCCACATTGTAGATTTGCCTATAAGCTTCCATAAAGATAAAAAAATGGGAGAAATAAATCGCAGGATGAGTCGCGGGGCAAGTTATTTAGAAAATATTATTGGCGATATTTTATTCTATTTATTGCCAAGTTTTTTAACGATTGTTATTGCGCTAGGGATAATGTTTCGGGTTGAGTGGCGTTTAGCCGGATCTTTAGCTATTGTTCTGTTAATTTATTCTTTAGCAACTATCTGAAAAACGAACCCAATTGTTAGCGAGAATAAAAAACTTAACAAGATTTTTGAAAAGTCGTATGGATATCTTTTTGACGTTATTTCAAATGTCCAATTAGTAAAATCGTTTACTCAGGAGAAAATCGAGAAAAAGAGAATCTATAGGAATTTTAGAGTTAAAATTAGCGAGTCAACTAAAGATTTCTACGGTTTCTGGAAAGATTTAAACGCTTGGCAAGATATAATTTTTAGCATCGGATTTGTTAGTGTTTTTGCTGTGGCTATTTTAATGTTAAGATCTGACGCGATTACCGCTGGCCAATTAGTTATGTTTATCGGTTATGTCAGTTTGGCTTACCGTCCTTTTGCTATGTTAGGCAGGCAGTATAAGCAATTGAGGTCTGGTTTGACTGCGATTGAGCGGGCTGAAGGACTTATGGAAGAAAAACCCGAAGCCAGTCCAAAAAGAAAAACCGAATTAAAAAACATTCAAGGCAAGGTTGAGTTCCAATCAGTTTATTTTGATTATAACGCAAAACAGAAAGTTCTAAACGGCGTTAGTTTAAAAGTAAAGCCGGGTCAAATGGTGGCTTTGGTTGGCGAAAGCGGAGTTGGCAAGACAACTTTAGTTGATTTGATTTCCGGATACTATTTGCCTAATAAAGGAAAAATATTAATTGATGGACAAAATATTTCCAAAATAACCCTTAATTCATTAAGAGGCAATATTGCATTAGTCCCTCAAGAGATCACGCTATTTAATGATACTATTAAGAATAATATTGGCTACGGAAAATTAAAAGCGACTGACGAAGAAATTATTGAAGCGTCTAAGGCGGCTCATGTTCATAAGTTTGTTCAGAAATTTCCTAAAAAATATGACCAATTGGTTGGCGAACGAGGAATTAAACTTTCTACTGGACAAAAACAAAGAGTGGCTATTGCTAGAGCCGTATTAAGAGATCCTAAAATTCTTATTTTAGACGAAGCTACTTCCAGCTTAGATACAGCTACTGAAAAATTAGTTCAAGAAGCTCTTGCTCGTCTTATTAAAGGCAGAACTACTTTTGTAATTGCTCATCGTTTAAGCACTATTCAAAAGGCCGATTTGATTTTGGTCCTTGAAAAAGGCATAATTATTGAAGAAGGCGATCACCAAGAACTTGTTTCCAAAGGCGGCGTATATAAGAAACTCTGTGAACTTCAGTCAACAGTAATTGGGTAAATTTTAAGAGACAGTTAAAAATAATTAAAATAATAATATTAATTGGTTGCTGGGGTAATAATTAAGAAGATTAAATAATGACTTAAAATAAAAAACTTATGCATCTATCATTCATAATTTCACGTTTTTCTAATTTATTATTTTTTGTCCAGAAAACAAATCAGAATTGTTTAGTTAATTTTGATTTGAAAAAATATTTAGTCAATAATATTGATATCTCTTTTTATGGGAAAAACGAGGATGAAATTTGGAGACAGATTAGAAAATCAATTGGAAAACAAAACGCAGAACAATTTAAAAAAGCGGTTTTTCCAATAAGATCTATTTTTGATTCGCATTGGCAAGAAGCGTCAAATAATTTGCTTTTATGGAAACAGTATTTTCAAGACAATAGTACATTATTTGAACAAGCTATTCTTGATATAAAAAAATTAAGCGGTGTAAGACATTTTGAACTTTCTAAAATTCCAATATATCTTATTTCTGATTCTCAAAGTAATGATAAAGACATTAACGCCTGGTTTTCGTGGACGACAAAACAAAGTTTTGTAGTTGTTGAAATTCCAATATATCTTAAAGTATCTAATAATCTTTTCCCATTAGGTGTTTTGGCTCATGAATTTTTTCATCTTATGTTAAAAAATAATAAAAATCTTGTTTTAGAAATTAATCAAATAGTTGAAAAAGATCAAATTCTACTTGCAAAATTACCAAAAGAACGTATTTCTAACAGAATGTTTTTTGAAGAATTGTTGGTTAGTTCTTTTATTCCAGAAGGTTATCTGGGCGAAAAATATTTTAGCGTTAAATCTATAGTTAATATTCCTAATCTAAAAAGTCTGTTAATCTGGCGGAAATTGATTGCTTTTAAAATGCGTCAAATAGCAAAAAAATATATTAACAATAATCGACAAATTGATAAAGAATATTTAAACCAATTAATAAAAATTATTAGGCAAAATATAAAATAAAATCCCTCTTAGAAGTTTATTCTAAGAGGGATTAAATGGTTATTGCCTGTTTGCCCAGTGGCCTTTGTCCCATGGACTCATGTTTAAATCCTTGTCTCTTTTTTCAGTGGCTTCTTTTTTAGCCTGAAGAAGAACTTTTGGAATAGGGTTGGGATTTGTTTTTGAAACATAGTTCGACATAATTCTCACCTCCTTTCTGTGTGAATGCGTTATTTCCAGTCATATAAAACCATACGATTTTATTTTTACTGAAATATATTCAAAATACCTTTTTAGATTTTCGCAAACCTCATTTATCGGCTTGATAGAATTGAGTTGTGCGTAGCAATCCTTAGCGCATCCTCCTTTGCATATAAAATACCAGTCGCATACCCGGCAATTTTCTTTTCTTTTTCTTAATATTTCTTGAAATTTTTCTAGGCGCGGATTAGATTTAGCTAAGGTTGATTTGTCCATCACGTTGCCAAAATTCAGGACGTTTGTTTTCGGAAAGGAATCACAACCATAAATTGATCCGTCGTGGTAAACAGTAACAAACTGGTCACATCTTCCCATGTATATGCATTCACGTTTATTTCCGCCAAGAATCAAACTAACAACACTTTGAATGTCTCGAATTTCAACTTCAGGATTGTCTAGTTCTAACCAAAGATCAAATATAGTAATCATGAAATCGATGTATTGTTTCGGTAAAATAGTAAGTGAAGACACGTCATTGCAATGACCGATATCTTTCACTCTGGCAAATTTCAGCTTTTTTATGTCTTCTTTGATAAAAAAACTGAAAATCTCTTTTGGAGATTGATAATCGACAGTACTAATACTGCAGATGATTCCATTAAATACCTTGGCCCGTCGCAATAATTCAATGCCTCTCATAACATTGTCATATGATCCTGTTTTATTAGGATAGTAGCGAACTCGATCGTGAAAATGTTTTGGGCCATCAAGGCTTACGCCGACAAAAAAATCGTGTTCAGTGAAGAAATTTACCCATTCGAAAGTAATCAGAGTAGCATTAGTTTGAATTGAATTTGTTATTTTTCTTCCTTTTTGCTCCCATACGCGTTGATATTCTACTGCTTTGCGATAGAAATCTATTCCAGCGAGTAAAGGTTCTCCTCCATGCCAGATAAATTCAATATCATTTTGATTATGACAGAAAAAATCAATCGTTGCTTTCAGTACTTCTGGATGCATGCGATTTTTTCCAGTTCTTTTTTTAAGTCCAGAAGCATAACAGTAAGAACACGACAAGTTGCATAATCCGTTAATAGGTTTAATAATCGGGGTAGAAATTGCTTGATAGGTTGTCATCGCACACCTCCTTTTCTTTAAAATTGTAAAAGTGCATCAGATTTTTTTAATCTTCTTAATAGGATATCTATTATTATCTATTTTGTCAAATTCATTTATCTCTATTTGAGATATAATAGTTTTAGATATCGCCAAATTGGCGATTTTTTGGTAAAATAAAGTTAAAAATAATTAAAGTTATTTTGAGTTAAAACGAGAAATTATAAAATTCTTCGTTAGAACTTAGAATAGCACAATCATATCATGCCAAAAGTATTTATTACTCGTCAGATTCCTGACAAAGGAATTAATTTATTAAAAGACAAGGGCTGGGATGTTTCAGTTGGCCCAGAAGATAAAATATCAAGAGAGGATTTATTAGAAGGTGTTAAAGGCGTTGACGCTATTTTGTCGGTCTTAACAGAGAAAATTGACAAAGAAGTTATGGAAGCGGCTGGCAAACAATTAAAAATCATTGCCAATTATGCGGTTGGATATAATAACATTGATGTGGATGAAGCCAAGAGAAGAGAGATTGTAGTTACTAATACGCCAGGCGTTTTAACAGAATCAGTAGCTGAACATACTATTGCTTTTCTTTTTGCAATTGCTGAGAGAATAGTTGAAGCAGATAAATTTATTCGAGCTGGCAAGTATAAAGCATGGGGACCAAAGATGCTTTTAGGAGCAGATATCCAAGGAAAGACATTGGGTATTGTTGGATTAGGTCGGATTGGTTCAGCTGTAGCTCAAAGAATGCAAGATGGTTTTGATGTTAAAATTATTTATTATGACCTTAAACGCAATGAAGAATTAGAAGAAAAATTTGGCATGGAATATAGAGAATTAGACGACTTATTAAAAGAAGCTGATTTTGTTAGTTTGCATACTGCTTTAACTGACGAAACACGTCATTTAATCAATGCAGAAAAATTAGCATTAATGAAGCCAAGCGCTTATTTAATTAATACTGCTCGTGGTCCAATTATTGATGAAGCAGCTTTAGTTGAAGTGTTAAAGGAAAAGAAAATTGCCGGAGCTGCGTTAGATGTATTTGAAAAAGAACCGGAATTAATGCCTGGTTTAACTGAATTGGAAAATGTTGTTTTGACTCCTCATATTGCTTCAGCAACTTTAGGAACTCGGGATAAAATGGCTGAAATGGCTGCTAATAATATAATTGCTGTTTTAGAAGGAAATGAGCCATTAAATCCAGTTAAGTAATTTATGGCTTTTTCTTATTTAGAAAAAAAAGCTTTTAAGAATGGATTTAAGATTATAGCTGGAGTTGATGAGGCTGGCCGAGGATGTGAAAGAATAGATGCTGAAGTATTAACCAATAATGGTTGGAAGTTTTATTATGATATTACATTTAAAGACAAGGTGTTGTCTTATACTAATGATAATTATATAAAATGGCAGAAAATAGAAAGAATTATAGGGAAAGATTTTAAGGGTCATCTTATAGAGTTAAAAAATCGAGGCATAAATATAGTTGTGACTCCTGATCATTATTTTACTGTCATTAGAAGAGTTTTTAAAAGAGATAAAAAAGATAGCAATAAGCTAAAATTAATTAATTACAAGGTGAGAAAAAAAAGAAAAAGAGTAATTGATTTGTCTGATAATGATTTTATACCTCGGGGAGGAAAATGGAAAGGAATAAGTAAAAAATATTTTAAATTACTTAAAATAGATAAAAATGTAGATCAATTTATAGATATTAAGCTCTGGATTTCTTTTATGGGATTATTTTTATCAGAGGGCTCTGTTTCTTATTATAAGAAAAAAGGAATGTACAGAATTCATATTGCTCAAAGCAGGGATTCATCAACAGATAATTATAGAAAAATTTATCAACTATTAAAAAAACTTCCTTTCAAATTTAGTCAATCTAAAATAGGTTTTTCCTGTTACAACAAACAATTGTATATATATTTGAAAAAATTTGGGAAGTGCTACGATAAATTTATACCAAAAAATATTAAAGAATTATCTCCAGATTTATTAAATATTTTTATAAAATGGATGATATTGGGTGATGGAACTTGTTATACTGGGGAAAACAGAAAAGAGGTTTGTGTTTATTATACTGTATCTAATAAATTAAAAGATGACTTCGAAGAAATTTTATTAAAAGCAGGATGGACTTATCATACAAATATAAGATTACCTAGGGACAGTTTTATTAAAGGAAAATTAATAAAAAAAGAGAATCAAGTTCCTTGTTTCGAAATTCGTTTAAGAAGAAATAACAAAGCTCATGTAAAATCTTTACATAAAAAAATGCTTTTTTATAAAGGAAAGGTTTTTTGTTTACAACTTCCCCAACACCATAATTTTTATGTAAGACGAAATGGGACAGGATATTTTACAGGGAATAGCTTGGCTGGTCCTGTTGCTGCAGCTGTTGTTTGTTGTCATTCTGAGGCTAAAAGCCGAAGAATCTTAAGATCCTTCGCTTCGCTCAGGATGACGAGCATTAAAGATTCGAAACAGCTTTCTTTAAAACAAAGAGAAGAGATTTTTGAAAGAATAATACAAGAGCCAGAAATTAAATGGAAAGTTAGCTTTGTTTGGCCTAAAGTAATTGACAGAATTAATATTCTGCAGGCAACAAAACTGGCTTGGAAGCGCTGTTTAAAAAAGCTTGATTCTCAGCCGGATTTTTTATTTATAGACGGCAATCAAGAAATTGAACGGCTGAAAATAGAGCAACAGGCAGTTATTAAAGGTGACCAAAAGATTTTTCTTGTATCCCTTGCTTCTATTATTGCTAAAGTAAGCAGAGATAGATTAATGCAGCGGCTTGATAAAAAACACCCAGGATATGAATTTGCTCAGCATAAAGGATATGGGACTAAATTACATATAAAAAATTTAAAAAAATTTGGTCCTTGCGAAATTCATCGCAAAAGCTTTAGACCAATTTGTAAAATATGATTTTAATTAAAAATACTACTATTATCACTCAAAATCGGAAAAGGCAGATTGTGAAAAATGCTGCATTAGTTATTGAGAAAGATATTATTAAAGATATCGGTTTAAGTAAAAAAATAGAAAAGCAGTATAGTAAAAAAACCAAGAAAATAATTGACGGGCAAGGCAAAGTAATTATGCCTGGAATGATTAATGCTCATACTCATTTAGCTATGAGTCTTTTGCGCGGTTATGCTGATGATGTGAATTTAGAAGAATGGTGGCTAAAGCATATTTATCCAATAGAATCAAAATTTGGCCGTAAAGAAGTATATTGGGGTTCTTTATTATCTATGTTAGAAATGATTAAATCAGGCACAACTTGTTTTGCTGATTTTTATTATTATGAAGATGAAGTTGGCGCAATAGCCAAAGAAATAGGCATGAGAGGAATCTTAGGATGCGCAGTTTTAGATATGCCAACTTTTTATTTCAAAGATACTGATTCAGCTTTAAAAAAAGCTCAAGCAATAATCAAGAAATTTTCAAATGACTTATTAATTAAAACAGCTTTAGCGCCTCATATGTTTCAAACAACTTCTTTGGCAACTTATAAAAAGTGCAAAGAATTAGCTAATCAATATGATTCACTTTTATTAACCCATACAGCTGAAACCAAACAAGAAGTTGATTATTGTTTAAATGAATATAAGCAGCGGCCAGTAGAAATTTTAGCTCAAGCTGGAATTTTAGATAAAAAAACTTTATTAGCTCATTGCTGCTGGCTTAATAAAAAAGAAATTAAGATTTTAGCTAAGTCTGGCGCTTCAGTGGCTCATTGTCCAATTTCCAATATGAAATTAGGTTCAGGCATAATGCCCTTGTCCGAAATGTTAAAAGCAGGCATTAATATCAGCTTAGGCACAGATAGCGCTTGTTCTAATAATAGCTTAGATATGTTTGGAGAAATGAAAACATCTGCTCTGTTGCATAAAATTAATAATTTAGATCCAGTTGTGGCTGGCGTCCAAACAGTTTTGGACATGGCTACTATTAATGGAGCCAAGGCATTAGGATTAGAAAAAGAAATTGGCTCTTTGGAAATAGGCAAAAAAGCAGATTTAATTATACTTGACTTTGAGCAGCCTCATTTAATGCCTATGCACAATCCTGTTTCTCATTTGGTTTATTCAGCTAAAGGCAGTGATGTAGAAACAACAATCATTAATGGAAAAATTATTATGGAGAAAAAAAGAATTAAAAAAGTTGATGAGTATAAGATTTTAGATAAAGTTAAAAAAATTGCTTGTTTTTAAAATGAGTGATATGCTTAAATTATGATTGATAAAAAAACAATTATTTTAGGGCTTGTTATTATAGCAGTTTTAGTTGGCGTTGTTTGGTATAATAATCAGAATGGTCCGATAATAGATAATCAAACAGCTTCTATTGTAGAAATTGATAGTGAAAGTGAAGAAGTTACAGAATTAGATGGAGATTTTATTATTGGAGATCCAAATGCTCCAGTAACTATGATAGAATATTCAAGTTATCAATGTGGAGCTTGTTCTAATTTTCATGAACTAACTTTTCCTTTAATTATTGAAAATTATGTTAAGACTGGGAAAGTTAAAGTTATTACTCGTCTTGTTTCTCATCCTGCTTTAAGCGTTGCTGTGCTTTGTGGACAAGAACAAGGAGCTTTTTGGGAAGTTAATGAATATATTTTTGGAAATATTGCAACAATTCAAACAATTGATGATATTCAAGCTGTTGCGGGTATATTAGGATTAAATCAAGAATCTTTTAATCAGTGTTTTAATCCAGTTGATGAATATGTAGGCCATGTTTTAAAGTGGTTTGAACAGGGAGAAAAACCGAAGGATTGCGACAGGGACTGGCTTCCCTCTTGCCAAATTATAGAATGGTTTCATAAATTTGAAGAAGATGGTCTTCAAGACACACCAAGCTTTCTTATTAACAACCAGCAAATTATTGGCAACCGACTATATAGCCAATTCGAAAGAATAATTGAGGAGGAATTAGCTAAGTAAGGAGTATTTAAAACAGCTTTTTTAACAATTTAATAAGGAGTTTGTCATGAGAGAAATGACTAAAGAAATTGAGAAGTTTGAACATATAATTGGTAAAGAAATTTTAAACGAGATTCGCAATACAATAAAAAGACTTGCTCAAGCAGATATTTCTGTAAGAGATGGAAGGAGTAGTAATGAAGAAAGAGTAAGAAAGATTTTAGATGTGCAATGCAATAAGAATGGAATAGTTAGTTATTGTTATTTTCAGAATTATAAGAAATATGGCGATTTTTTACTTATTGTGGTAAAAAAAGGCAAACATATTCCTCTTGGATTAAGAATTAGAGAATCAGAAAAAAAGGCAGATGAACAGAGAAAGCGACGCTCTGAAATAGAGAAAGGATTCAGTCATCCTGGATTTATAAAATCATTTGTTATTGTAGTTAATTCTCAAATGACTGATTTAAAAATTAGAGATGTAATAAAGAAAAACATAAAACAGTTTCAGGAATCCTGATTAAGATTAGTTAAACTAATCAACAATCAGGATTTTTTATTTTTTGATTTTATGTTATCATTATTTTAATGGACTTAATTATAGAAAAAAAACAAATAAAAGATTGGTTAGCTGAATTAAAGAAGGAAAATGTTGTAATTGACAGCAAAAAGGATGCTTTGCCAATCAAGCAATATTTTTTCCCGCCTAAACAGGAAATTTTTATTTTCAACAAAGAAACAAAAGAATTAGAAAGTCCTGATTATAAGAAGGAAATTATTATTATCTGTCATCATTTAGGCCAGCTTGAAGCAATGACTCAATTAGATGAAATAATGGGAAAGCCGAATCCGGATTTTTTTTACTGGCAAAGAAGGGAAAAATCTATTTTAATCGGTTTAATTGATGAATCTGTTGAAGTAGCGCCTGGAGGAGATCTTGTTCTTGAAAAAATAAATTCTAAGCAATATAGAGTTTTAATATTAACCGAAAAAGGAAAAAAGATTATTAAAAATAAGTTTTTTAAAGAAATAGATAAACCAGAAATAAAGAATTATCTATCTGAAGAAAATCCCTTTAAAGAAATGCTTTTGGATTCAGAGCTTTTAGCTGATGCTGTTAAATGGTCAAAAAATCATAAGATTTGGGATAAGTTGGCTAAGAAATGTTTGGGTTGCGGAATTTGTACTTATGTTTGTCCTCTTTGTCATTGTTTTTCAATTGATGATAGAGTTGTTTTAGACGATAAAGAATGTATCCGTTGCAGACAATGGGATGCTTGCACCCTGCCTAATTTTGCTAAAATTGCAGGCGGGCATAATTTTCATAAAACAATAAAAGAACGATATTATAATTGGTTTTATCATAAATTTGTTAGGGCGTATAAGGAATATGGAAAAGCTCAGTGCGTGGCTTGCGGAAATTGCAAAAGAAATTGCCCTGCTGGAATTAATATTGGAGATGTTTTAAAAGAAATAGTTGAGGATTATAAAAAGCATGGAAAATCTATATAAGCCATTTAAAGTTAAAATAGCTAAAGTAGAAAAACATTCTAATGATGTTAAACTTTTTCGCCTTGAGAAGAATTTATCTTTTAATCCAGGACAGTTTATCTTAGTCAGTCATTTTGGTTATGGTGAAGCGCCTTTTGGAATTGCTTCTTCGCCTTATCAAGATTCATATATTGATATAGTAGTTAGGCGAGTTGGAACATTAACCAAGGCCTTGCATAAATTAGAGCCAGGCGATGAAATTTTTATGCGCGGTCCTTATGGGAATGGATTTCCTTTAGATTTTATTTCAGGAAAAGATATTGTTATGGTTACTGGAGGATGTGGAATTCCTCCTATCGCAGCTTTAATAGAATATATTATTGCTAATAAAGATAAGTTTGGAAGGGTGTATTTAATTTATGGAGCCAAAACTCCAAATGATTTATTAATGAAAGACAATTTTAAAAGATGGGGGAAAGACATAAAGATTTTATTAACAGTTGATGAGCCAGATAAAAATTGGAAGGGATACAAAGGAATGGTTTCAGAATTAGTTGATGAAATAAAGATTGACGCAAAAGATGCAGTATCTGTTATGTGCGGACCAGGCCCAATGATGGATGTTTTGGAGAAAATTTTAAGGCCATTAGGTATTCCAGACCGCAGGATTTTTGTTAATATGGAAAGGAAAATGCAATGTGGAATAGGCAAGTGCCAGCATTGTGTTACTGGAGATAAGTATGTTTGTGAAGATGGTCCAGTATTTAATTTTGACGAAGTAGATAAAAACTGGGATTAAGGTATATTTCATAAATAAAATAATATTATGCAAAAGCCAAAAATATCAATTTATGATTTTACTGATTGTGAAGGATGTCAGATTAAACTCATTGCATTAAAAGAGAAGTTTTTGATTTTGGGAAAAAGAGTTGATATTGTTAATTGGCGTTTAGGACAGGAAAATAATGAATCAGGTCCTTTTGATATTTCTATTATTGAGGGAGCTCCTATCACTCAATATGAAATAGATTTACTTAAGAAATTAAGAAAAGAATCAAAGGTTTTAATTGGATTAGGCAGTTGCGCTACATTAGGCGGAATTCCAGGTATTATAGATAAAGCGCAAAGGAAAAAATGGTATAAAAAGATTTATGGGGATAATTACAGGCCAAGAGGTGTTGATGCCTTGCCTTTGTCCGCCTATGTTAAAGTTGATTTTTTAATTCATGGATGTCCTATTAATGAGAATGAAGTAATTCAAGCTATGGAAGATTTATTAGCAGGGAAAGAGCCGAAGTATTGCGATTATTCTGTCTGTTTTGAATGCAAGCAAGCTAATAATCCTTGCCGTTTATTGGATAATTTTCCATGTCTTGGTCCAATTATCCAAGGAGGATGTAATGCAATCTGTATTAGTGGTGGTTCACCATGTTATGGATGTTTTGGTTTGCGCGAGGATGCAGAAAAAAAGAATTTAATTAAAATACTTGAAAAAATAACAGATCAGAAAGAAATAGATAGATATTTCTCAATGTTTTTAAATAAAGTTAATAAATAATTATGAATGAATTTATAGCAAAAATTGAAGGGCATGGAAATTTAACTATTGATTGGGAAAAGAATCAGGTTAAACTTAATATTCATGAAGGAGAGCGTCTTTTTGAGGGCTTGTTAGTTGGCAGAACTGCTGAGGAGATGTATTGGATTACACCTCGTATTTGCGGAATTTGTCCAATCGCGCATAATTTAGCTTCCTTGGCTGCCGTAGAAGATGCATTGGGGATTAAAGTAAATTCAACAACTATTCTATTGCGTGATTTAATGCAGTGCGGACAAATGATTCAAAGCCATGCTTTGCATCTTTTCTTTTTATCTTTACCTGATTATTTAGGGATTGATAGAGGTACTGAATTAGCTCAGAAAAATCCAGAAGCGTTTAAAAGCGCTTTGGCTTTAAAAGGGATTTCTGATGAAATTGCTGAAATAATAGCTGGGCGATCTGTTCATCCAACCAGAACAACAATAGGCGGATTTCATAAAATTCCATTTAAAAGCGTTTTAGAAAAATTGTTAAATAAATTGAAGAAAACAGAAAAAGATGCTAAAAATGCTCTTGAATTGGTTTCTAAAATTGATTTCCCTGAATTAAAAGTTGAATTGCAATTAGCAGCACAGGACAACGGCTTGATTATAGCTGTTTCTTCAAATAATATTAAAGGGAGAAAAGAGTCGTCTATTAGGAATTATAAGGAGGTAATTGAAGAGGAAGTTAGAGATTATTCTACAGCCAAGTTTGGCAAATATAGAGGAGAGGAAATGTTAGTTGGTTCCTTGGCGCGATTAGCAGTTTATGGAGATTATGATAAAAAGTATGAAATAGATTTTGGAAATCCTTTTCATAATAATCTCGCGCAAGCAATTGAAATCTTAACTTATCATCAGAAAGCTCAGAAAATAATCGAGCAGTTATTAGATACGGGGATGGATAAGAAAGTCATTAAATCAAGCAAGAATTCTTCTTTTAAGGGCATTGGTGCAACAGAAGCTCCGCGCGGAGGGCTTTATCATGAGGTTCATCTGGATAAAGATAATATTATAACTCATGCCAATATTATTACACCAACAGTTCAGAATTTAACTTCAATTGAAAAAAGCGCTAATGCTTTATTAAAGCAAACAAAAAATCGTTCTAAAAAAGAAATAGAACGATTGTTAGTTATGTTAGTGCGCGCGTATGATCCTTGTATTACTTGCTCAGTCCATTGACGATTTTTAAAATTCTCTTAGCTTCAGTTTTTGGCACTTTGTTAATTGCAAGATTATCATGAATTAAAAGATAATCACCAATTTTAACATTTTTAACTAAACTTAAATTAGCCTTATGTTGATGATTGTTTGATTGAACAGTTGCCCAATCTTTCTCTATCTTAATAACTTTACTTGGGGTTGCTAAACACATATAAAATGATTATATTACAATTATGAATAAAAACAAAGGAATATTATTAATTTTAGGTACTGCTTTTATTTCTGGCACAGTTGTTTTTATTAGTAAATTTGGCGTTAGTATTATTAATCCATATATTTTTGCTGGTTTGAAAAATATTATTGTTGCTATATTAGTTATTAGTTGGCTTTTAATGTTTAAAGATTGGAAGATTTTGAAGAATCTGAAAAAGATTCAATGGATGTTTCTTTTAGGGATTGGTTTGATTGGCGGTTCAATTCCTTTCCTTTTATACTTTAAAGGCCTTTCTATGACCGCGCCAATACAAGCTGCTTTTATTCATAAAACAATGTTTATCTATATAGCTGTTTTAGCAGTTATATTTCTAAAAGAGAAAATAAGTAAAGGATTTTTAATTGGCGGGCTATTGCTTGTTATAGGCAATATTTTATTATTAAGAGTAATCCCTCATCAGTTTGGCTGGGGAGATTTTCTTATTCTTTCAGCCACATTATTTTGGGCTGGTGAAAACATTTTAAGCAAACACTTACTTAAGGAATTACCTTCAAGGATAGTTATTTGGGGGAGGATGTTTTTTGGTTCAATCTTTATTTTCATTTTCTGGTTGATTACAGGCCAGGCTCATTTAGCTTTATTTTTGAATTTAGAACAAATAGGTTGGGTAATGATAACTTCAGTTTTCCTTTTTGGTTATGTTGTAACTTGGTATACTGGTTTAAAATATGTTAAAGTTTCAGTGGCTGCCACTATATTATTATTAGCCAGTCCTATTACAATTTTACTTTCTTTGATTGTTTTGAATGGAGGAATATTATTAACTCAGTCAATTGGTATGGTTTTAATTGCTTTGTCTATATTCTTAATATATAAATCAAGCATTCAAAGAACAATTATTAAAAATAATGTTTAATTCCAAGGGGATTTTAAGATGCGCTCGCTATGCTTTTATGCCGAATAAGCTTGATCTTTGCGGTCCAGATAAGAATAGAGATATTTTATATTATTGTGAGACACAAGAAGTTGATAAAGGATTAAGTTTAATTTTAAAGGAATTTCAAGTTTTGTATCCATATTTAAAATTTATTGCTTATTCCAATCAAATTAAAGATCCTTTTGACGAAAGAGTTATTGAAGCTTATTGGATTGGCAATCAGCTTTTGGAAAATATTGATAAATCTAGATTATATAATCATTTGGCTAATGAACAGCAGTTAAAAAAGAAATTAAATAAAAAGCTTTTTAAAAAAGTTACTGATAAAATTTCTTTAGGCGCCAAACCGCATCATAGTTTTCATGTTTTAAGCGTTTTAAAACGGACCGGCAATGTTGATATTATGCATACTTTAAATAGCATGGATCTTTGTAAGATTAGCTGGGGAAGAATAAAAAAAGTTAGTAAAACAAATTTAGAAGTAGAATATAATCCATTAGCGTTTGAAAATAATAAATTAAAACTAGATTCATTAATTAATTATAAGGTTTTGTATCAAATAAATAATTCAGGATCTATAAAAAAACCGCAAGTTAATCAATGGATTTCATTTCATTGGGGTTTTGCCTGTGAGATTTTAAATAATCTTCAGGTAAATAATTTAAAAAAATACACTCTAGAGAGCATCCAGTTATTTAATTCAACTTAATTATTATGTACGATTTGATTATTATTGGCGGTGGGCCAGCTGCAGTAAGCGCTGGTATTTACGCAGCCAGAAAAAAGATAAAAACAATAGAGAGTATCCAGTTGGCTAATTATTAGCATATGTTTTCGTTCACACATACGTATATTTTGATGGAAGTTTATAAAATGGATTCTAAGGATCCAAATAGTATACCTAGCGAGATTCTATTGGGGAATATTCTTCCAGATGTTATAGCTGATTTTAAATCAAGAAAAGGAATAGATTCAAGCGGTTTGCATCTGCAGATACATGATAGAATAAGAAGTTCTGAACAGATTGAATACGATTTAGAGTCAGGATTAGAACTTGGATTTGCGATCCATGTTATGTCAGATAATTATTCTAGAGTTGGTTCTTATTGGCGTTCAAATAAAAATAATGGTGTTGGTTTTTTAAAGAAGTTAGAATCTTTAGTTGAGTTAGGTGAGTTGAGCGAGAGATTAGGAGATAGGATAAATGTATTTAGAAGACGTGTTTTGCAAAGTGCGTTAGATATATTAGTTTTGCGTAATTCTTATGATGATATATTGTACTCTATATCTAAAGCTACCGGTTTTTTAGAGGCTAATAAAAAGGAAATAGTTGAAAAAATAAATTTGATGACAGGAATTTCCAAAGACGATATTAAAGACAAAATCCAGAAGTTTTTATTTAAATATAGTTCTAACATTAAATTTCAGTCCTTAGAGCCAATAAGGGCATATGCTGCAATTAGAATAATTGAGGATATGGGCGACATTAATGGTACACAAAAGTTTTTGGATCAGGTCAAAAATCATTATGCTTTTGGAATTGTGATTGAAAATCTAAAGTTATTAAAGTTATGGAATAGTTATTTAAAAAAAACAGCCGTGAATATTTTGACTTCACCAGTTAAAGTTTATTAGAAAGGTTTATCACTGGGAGCATGTAATGGATGCTCATTATTATCTAGAAACAAATAGGAATATCGGCAAAGTTATATTAGGAATACGTTCTTAGTTAAAGTTATTTCTTAAAACAAAGTAAAAGGGGAGTTGATAATTTCACGATTCCCCTTTTGTATTTTTTATGTTAGAATATTAAGGAATATAATTGACTTAGGATAGTAAAATTTATGTACGATTTGATTATTATTGGCGGCGGACCAGCCGCAATAAGCGCTGGTATTTACGCAGCCAGAAAAAAGATAAAAACAATTTTAATTACTGAAAGCTGGGGAGGCCAAATGGCTTTAGCTTCTTCAGTTAAAAATTATCCTGGCATTGAATCAATTTCAGGAATGGATTTAGTCACTAAATTTACAAATCATTTAAAAAAGAATGATATTGAGATAAAAGAGGGCGTTAAAGTAAAAGAAATTAGGAATAACGATTCAATAATTGAAGTAAAGACAAATAGTAATTCCTACGAAAGTAAAGCAATTATTATAACAACTGGGAGAATTCCTAAGAAATTAGGTTTGCCTAGGGAAGAAGAATTTATTGGCAAGGGGATTAGTTATTGTGCTGTTTGCGATGCGCCTCTTTATAAGAATAAAACAGTAGCAGTTATTGGCGGGGCTAATGCTGGATTAGGCACAGCATTAAGTTTAACTGCTTATGCGTCAAAAATATATGTTTTGGAGTTTCTTCCAAAATTGAATGCAGATGAATTTCTTCAGGAAAAAATTAAAAAAAGCGCTCAAATTACTGTACTTACCAATGTTGAAATAAAAGAATTTAAGGGTGAGCAATTTATTGATGGATTGATTTATCAAGAACGAGATTCTAGACAAAGCAAAGAAATATCAGTTGAAGGAATTTTTGTTAGCATTGGTTCAACGTCTAATTCTTTTTTAGTTAAGAATATGGTAAAATTAAATAAGCAAGGGGAAATAAAAATAGATTCTGAAAATAGAACTTCTCAGCCCAATATTTTTGCGGCTGGAGATGTAACTAATATTTCTCATAAGCAGATTGTTATTGCTGCTGGCGAAGGAGCTAAAGCAGCTTTAAATGTCTATGAGTATTTACAATAAAAAAATATGACAGAAGAAAAAAAAGAGTTAAATATTCGCGTTTTTTCTACGTCAGCTTGTCCTTATTGTGTAACCCTTAAGGCGTTTCTAGATGAGCATGGCATTAAATATGAATACATTGATGTGTCTGAAAATCAAGAAGCAACTGATGAAATGGTCAAAAAATCAGGCCAAAGAGGTGTGCCAGTAGTTGAAATAGATGGAGAGATTATTGTTGGCTTTGATAGAGAAAGGATTTGTGAATTATTAAATATTAAAGAATAAAAAAATATGACAAAAATAGCTATTAATGGATTTGGTCGTATTGGCCGGTCTACGTTTAGAAGAATTTTAGAAAAACATCCAGATTTAGAAATGGTAGCTATTAATGATTTGGCTGTTCCTAAAACATTAGCCCATCTTTTAAAATATGATTCAGTTTATGGCATTTATGACAAACCAGTTAAAAGCGATAAAGACGTTTTAGTGGTTGATAACAAAGAGTTCAAGTGTTTGGCTGAAAAAGATCCAAGCAGACTTCCTTGGAAAGAATTAGGCGTGGATGTGGTTCTTGAATGTACTGGATTTTTTACTGATTTTGAAGGAGCTCAAAAGCATATTCAGGCGGGAGCTAAAAAAGTTATTCTTTCAGCGCCTTCTAAAAGTCCGGAAGTTCCTCATTTTATTTTAGGAGTTAATCAAGATAAATATGATAGCGAAAAAGATAATATTGTTTCAATGGCTTCATGTACTACCAATTGCTTAGCGCCAATAGCAAGTATCATTCATAAAGAATTTGAGATAGAATCGGGTTTAATGACAACAATTCACAGCTACACTAATGACCAGAGATTGCTTGATTCTCCACATAAAGATTTGCGCCGAGCCCGTTCAGCCGCTTTGTCAATGGTTCCAACTACTACTGGAGCGGCTATTGCTGTAATTAAAACTATTCCAGAATTGAAAGGCAAGATTCACGGGTTGGCAATCAGGGTGCCCACGCCAGATGTTTCATTAGTTGATTTTGTGGTAAAAGTTAAAAAAGAAACAACAGTTGAAGAAGTTAATTCTGTTTTTAAAAAAGCATCAGCCGAAGATAATTTTAAAGGAATTTTAGACACAGAAGACGCTTTATTGGTTTCAGCTGATTATCAAGGCAATTCTTTTTCTTCAATTATTGATACTGCTTCTACAATGGTTCAGGGAAAAAATTTAATCAAAGTTTTAGCTTGGTATGACAATGAATATGGTTATGCGTGCCGTTTAGCAGATTTTGCAGAGTTTATTGGGAAAAAATAATTTCTAATTATTATGATTTACATAGCCGCTGATCACGCTGGTTTTAATTTAAAAGAGGAACTCAAGAAATATCTTGAGGAATTAGAATATGAATATGAAGATTTGGGTAATAAAGTTTTAAAATTAGAAGATGATTATCCTGATTTTGCCTTAAAACTGGCTAAAAAAGTAATTGAGACCAATGAAAAAGGAATTTTAATTTGCGCTACTGGATTTGGCATGGCTATGGCAGCTAATAAAATAAAGGGGATTAGGGCTGCTGTTTGCTGGGATGATTTTACTGCTTTGCAGTCGCGGGAGCACAATAATGCAAATGTGCTTTGTTTGGGAAGTAAAATAATAGATTTAGAAACTGCCAAAAAAATTGTCCGAACATGGCTAGAAACAGATTTTAGCAACGACGAAAGGCATGTTAGAAGATTAGAAAAGATTGAGGAGATAGAATAAAAACAATAACTATTTTATAAAATGTTTATTATAGAAAAAGAGCCAATCATTCCAAAAAGTGAAAATAAAATAGGTTGTAGAAAATTTGTGGAGAACCGATTATAAGAATTTTTAATTATGACTAAGTATACTAAAGATAGTTTTCATAGGACAAGCTGGGAAGAATACGGAAAGATAATGGAAAGGATTTTTAAGGATGTCAACGCATATATTAAGAAAAATAAGATAAAGATTGATGCGGTTGTCCCTATTTTAAGGGGTGGAGCTACTTTAGGCACTTTTCTTGCTTACAAATTAAATCTATTAAGCATTCTTCCTGTACAGTACAAATATTTTTTTATTGGCAAGAAAAAAGCTGAATTAAGACAAATATTGTTTACTCCTAAAAAAGATATGTTTGATAATGACCCTATTTTTTTACTTGCGGAAGGAGATCAATGCTACGGCAATACTGTCATTAACGCGGCTAAAGATTTAAAAAAAGTATTTCCAAAATGCAGAATTTTGCATGTTGCTGACTGTCTTGATTACACATATCGTAATTCAGCTAAGGATTACGTTGAAAAAATATTTTATGGGGAATATACGAATCATTGTGAAGAATTATCCAAAGAAGAATGTAAAAAATTAGGCATTGGTAAAGACAAGATTGCTCCATGGGAAAATTATGAGGAGGAAATAACCACTTTAAAATGTAAGCAGTTTCAATATGTTGATGGGAAAGCGATTGAAAAAAGATCTGTAAAAAAACAAGAATTTGATTTTTAAAATAGATAAAAAATGATTCAAATTATTCCTACTATTATAGCTAAAGATTTTGAAGAATTGCAGGAGAAAATTAGAAAAGTAGAGCCGTATGTTGATTGGATCCAATTGGACGTGATGGATAATAAGTTTGTTGATAATATAACTTGGAATCAGCCAAGCGATTTAAAAGATTTAAAAACTGATTCAAATCTAGAAGTTCATTTAATGATTCAAAATCCAGAAGATTATATTAATAATTGGATTGAATCAGGAGTCAAAAGAATTATTTTCCACTACGAATCAACAGACAAGCATAAAGAGATTATAGAGAAGATTAAACAGGCTGATTTGGGGGTTGGTATAGCCATTAATCCTGAAACATCTATAGAAGTAATTGATAATTTTATTGAAGAGCTTGATTTGGTTTTAATAATGACAGTTCATCCTGGTTTTGGCAATCAGGATTTTTTAAAACAAACATTGGGGAAAATTAAAGAATTGCGGGGAAAAGATGAAAATGTTAATATAGAGGTTGATGGCGGAATTGATTTAGAAATCGCGCCAAAAGTTATTCAGGCCGGAGCTAATCTTTTAGCCATCGGCAGCGCAATTTTCAAAAGCGAGAATATTAAAAAAACAATTGAAGATTTAAAAAATGGACACTAAAGAATTAGAAAAACAAGCTAATAATATTAGAAAAGATTTAGTTGAAATGTTAACAGAAGCCAAATCAGGTCATTCAGCCGGGTCTTTAGGCATGGTTGATGTTTTTACTGCTTTATATTTCGGCGACATAGTTAAATATGATCCTAAAAAACCAGGATGGAAGGAAAGAGATAGAGTTGTTTTGTCTAATGCTCATATTTGTCCAGCCTGGTATGCAACCATGGCTAATGCTGGATATTTTCCAGTTAAAGAGTTGAAAACCTTGCGCAAACTGGGCAGTCGGTTGCAGGGGCATCCTGATCGTTTAAAATTGCCATACATTGAAACATCAGGCGGTTCTTTGGGTCAGGGATTGTCAATCGCCTGCGGCATGGCTTATAGTTTTTTCAAATTAGATTGTAAAAAGAATTGGGTCTGGTGTTTGACTAGCGATGGCGAGCACGATGAAGGACAAATGTGGGAAGCAGCTATGTTTGCTGGGAAAAATAAGCTTTTTAATTTAACTCAGATAATGGACAGGAATAATATTCAGATTGATGGCTATACAGAAGACGTTATGCCTCTGGAGCCGTTAAAAGACAAATATGAGGCATTTGGGTGGCACGTAATGGATGTTGATGGGCATAATATGGAAGAAATTATTGATGCTTGTAATAAATCAAAAGCAATTTTTGAAAAACCAAGTTTAATTATTGCTCATACTATTCCTGGCAAAGGTGTTGATTTTATTGAATGGAAATATTCTTGGCATGGCAAAGCGCCTTGTGCTGAAGAGTGCAAAAAAGCATTAGATGAGCTAAGGACTTTAGGCGGGAAAATAAAAAGCGAGAGTGAATAAATTTTATGATTTTAGCAAAAAACCTATATCAAAAAGAAAAATTAGAGCAAAAGCCAACCCGTGATGGTTATGGACTGGCTTTAGTTGAGCTAGGCAAGGAGAATAAAGACATAGTTGTTTTAGGAGCTGATTTGACTGGGTCAACGCGATGCGATTGGTTTAGAGATAAATTCCCAGATAGATTTATCCAGGTTGGGATTGCTGAACAAAATATGATGTGTATTGCTGCTGGCTTATCTTTAGTGGGGAAAATTCCTTTTGCTTCTACTTATTCAGTTTTTTGTCCTGGCCGCAACTGGGATCAATTGCGTGTTAGCGTTGCCTATAACAAAGCCAATGTTAAGCTTACTGGAGCTCATGCTGGAGTTTCTGTTGGCGCAGATGGAGCAACGCATCAAGGATTAGAAGATATTGCTATTGCTCGCTGTTTGCCCAATATGACAGTTCTGGCGCCTTGTGATGCGATTGAGACACAGAAAGCAACTCTTGCTGCCGGGAGAATGAAAGGACCTGTTTATTTAAGATTTGCTCGGGAACCTACCCCAGTTTTTACTACAAAAAGAACGCCTTTTAGAATTGGTCAGGCAGAGGTTCTTCGCAAAGGCAAAGATGTTAGTATAATTGCTTGCGGGCCGATTGTTTATGAAGCATTGTTAGCAGCTGAAGAATTATCTAAAGATGGAATTAGCGTTCGCGTAATTAATAATCATACAATTAAGCCAATTGATGAAGAAGAAATTATTAAAGCAGCAGAACAAACAGGAGCTATTGTTACTGGTGAAGACCATCAAGTAATGGGCGGATTAGGAAGCGTTGTAGCAGAGGTTTTATCTAAAAATGAGCCAGTGCCTATGGAAATGGTAGGAGTTCAAAACCGCTTTGGCGAATCCGGCGAGCCAGAAGAATTAATGAAAGAATTCAAATTAACTGCTGAAGATATCAAAAAGGCGGTTATAAAAGTTATTGAGAGAAAATAATATGCAATACGATATTATTACTTTTGGTTCAGCTACCCAGGATGTTTTTATGAGTAGCCGTAAATTAGAGGTAGTTGAAGATGAAAAATTTGCCACTAAAAAAGGACTTTGTATTTCTTTAGGTTCAAAAATGCACATGGATGATGTGCTTTTTGCTATGGGCGGATGCGGCGCAAATAGCGCTGCTACTTTTGCTAAACAAGGTTTAAAAACTGCTTATTATGGCATGATTGGCAAAGACGGTTTTGGCGAAGAAGTTAAAAAAGAATTAAAAAAACATAATGTTTCTTTGGATTTAATGCAGGAATCAGATAAATTTCCAACTGCTTTTTCAGTAATTCTTTCTTTGCCTGAAGTTGGCAGAAGCATTTTAGAAAAATATGGAGCTTGTCATGAACTGACTAATAAAGATATTCCCTTTGATGAACTTAAGGCAGATTGGTTCTATATCGCTTCTTTATCAAGCAAAAGCCATGAAATGTTTGTTCCTTTAATTGATTTTGCTAAAGAAAATAATATTAAAGTAGCTTCTAATCCAGCTGGCAGTATTAAAACGCCAGAACATACAGAGATTCTTAAATCAGTGCTTAATAAGATTGATATTTTAATACTTAATCAAGAGGAATCATCTAAATTAACTGGAATAGATTTTAATAAAGAAAAAGAAATTTTTCAGAAATTAGATGAATGGGTTGATGGTATTGTTGTGATGAATAAAGGTGCGCGCGGTGTAACAGTTTCTGATGGCAAAAATTTATACTCTGCTGGTATTCCAGAATCTGGTTTAGTTGATAGAACTGGAGCAGGTGATTCTTTTGGCTCTGCCTTTGTATCCGGATATATTGAAAAAAATGACATTGCCTATGCAATTCAATTAGGAACAGCTAATGCCACGTCTTGTTTGCAGAAAATGGGCGCTACTAATGGCTTGCTCAAAAAAGGCGAATGGGGTCCTTGGGAAAAAGTAGAAGTTTCAAAAAAGAGATTATGAATCCAACTGCAAAATTAGCTAAATTATTAAGAACTTCTGAAGAGGTGATTTTGGATTTGGAAAAGAAAATGAATAGAATTACTGGGAAACAAGGCATTATTGAAAAAATTGTTCAAGAGAATGATGAAAAAGTCAGCCACAGATTAAAGGAATTAGAATTAAGCACAGATTCTAAGGCAGAGGATGTTTATCAGGCATTAATTAATAAAGCAAAACAAAGCGATGAACATCTTTCTCAACATTTTCATCAATTAAATTTTTCTACTGCTACTGGCTGTCAGGATTTAATTAATACAATAAAAGAATTAACAGGTAATTTATCAGGGTTTTTTCTCAAAGAAGACAAAATTAAAGAGTTATTTAGATTAAATCCACCAAAAAAGATTATGGAGAGTTTGGGCTATGATGACATTAATAAGATGCTGGAAAAAGAAAATGTTTTTGAACTTTTTTGCGCTTTGCGGTTTGTTGAAGACGGGGATTGGCTTAATAATATTTTTTTCCAATCATATGGTGATTTAAAGAAAGAAGACTTTGAAAAAAGAGAAATTAAAATCATGGTTTTGCCAGAAACATGGTCAGGAATTGGCCAGAAATTCTTAGAGAAAAAACTTCATCATATGAGCCATTTAAAAGAAGTAGGTGTTGTTTTTATCATCCCTGTTATCAAATGCTATCCTGATGAGGCGCTTTATTGCTTTTTTATGACTCTTCATTATCTTTATGAAGTTGATTGGCATTCACGCCTTTTTGAAGGATACAGTCATCAAGAAGATTTTACTCAAAAGATGACAGAGGCGTTAAAAGTTCAAGTAAGCAGTATGCCTTTGCCTAATCAAGAAAAAATGAGCTGGCGCATAATGCCTGCATATTTAGCCAAAAAAGATTGTAATGATCCTCGTTTAGCTGAACCGCATATTAGTCCAGAGGCCTGGCATTTCACTAAGGCAGCCGCTTGCATTGACAAATTCAGTCAGCAGTTTCCTGATTCAGGATTTGATTTTTGGCAAGGATTAGACGTGGTTGGTGATTATTTTCCAGTCAATAATTCAAAAGAGGAAAATTTGGTCAGTTTTGACTTATTTGACAATGGCATTTCTCTGCTTCGACAAATTGGTTTTGAATCTAAGTATCTTTACCACCAGCAAGAAGCGCTTTGGAATAAGATTTTTATTGAATATATGGGAGAGGAAAAAATGGATAGATTAATGATGGAGAATTTAGATCAAGGATATGTAGTATTATAACCCATGTTAAACGCTTTTAAACAAGCACAAGAGAATAAATATGCTATAGGCGCTTTTAATGTTTCTAATTTAGAACAGCTTAAGGCGATTATTCAGGCAATTCAAAAATTAAAAAGCCCGGTTATTATTGCCACTTCCCAAGGCGAAAGCAAGTTTATTGGCAAAAAACAAATTAGAGCGTTAGTTGATGTATATAAGAAGGAAACTGGTTTGCCTATATTCCTTCATTTAGATCATGGAAAGTCGTTAGAAGTAATTCAAGAAGCAATTGATGCTGGATATGATTCTATCCAATTTGATGGTTCAGAATTAAGCTTTGAAGAAAACATAGAAATGACAAAAAAAGTAGTTGATTTGGCTAAAAATAAGGGGATTGAAAATATCGAAGGTGAGCTGGGCTATTTGCAAGGCAAATCATCTTTACAAGAAGCAGTGGAAATTGAAGAAGAAGATTTAACTGACCCAAATCAGGCAGAGGAATTTATTGAAAAAACAGGTGTAACAAGCTTAGCTGTTGCTATTGGCAATATTCATGGTATTTTTAAATCAGGCCAAAATCCTCATCTTTTCTTGGATAGGTTGAAAGAAATAAACAACAAGGCAGGCGATAAAGTATTTTTAGTTCTTCATGGAGCTTCAGGCATACCAGAAGAAGACATTAAGAAAGCAGTTGAGTTAGGCATTGATAAAATTAACGTTAATACGAGACTAAGACTTGCTTATACTGAAACGCTTAAAAAGTTTTTACAGGATAATCCAGAACAAACTACTCCTTATAAAATTATGCCCTTAGTTGTTGAAGCAGTTCAAAGAGTCGTTGAAGAAAAGATTAAATTATTTAATAGCGATAATAAATTATGAAAATTAAAATAGATCAAGAAGGATGCATTGGTTGTGGTAGTTGTCAGGCAATTTGTCCTGATGTTTTTGAAATGAAAGGCGATGATAATAAAGTATATGTTAAAGAAAATGAAGTAGATAAAGCTGAATGTGTTCAAGAAGCAATTGATATTTGTCCAGTTCAGGTTATTAAAGTTGAGAAATAATCTACTTGACCCGGTAGGTTTTTTTAGTTAGAATAGTTAATATGTTAGAATTATCAGTTAAATTGCGGAAAGAAACTGGTCGTAAAAATAAGCAAATCCGGGAACAAGATTTGATTCCGGCTGTTTTATATGGCCACAAAATAAAAAACATACTTCTTTCAGTTAAGAAGCATAGTTTTGAAAAAATCTATGAAGAAGCTGGCGAAAGCACATTAATTGAGCTTAATATAGCGTCTGATGAAGAAAAATCAAAAAAAGAAAGAGTAGTTTTAATTCATGATATTGCCAAGGATCCAGTTAGCAGTGAAGTTATTCATATTGATTTTTATCAGGTTAAAATGGATGAGCCAATTACAACTGAAATTCCTTTAATTTTTAATGGCAAGTCATTAGCAGTAGAAAGAGAAGGAGGAGTTTTAATTAAAAGTATTCAAGCAATTGAAATAAAAGCCCTGCCTCAAGATTTGCCTCGTGAGATTGAAGTGGATATCTCTTCTTTAAAAACCTTTAATGACAATATTTATATCAAAGACTTGAAAATACCAGACAAAGTAGAAACAACTGTTGATTTAGAAGAAGTAGTTGCTTCAGTAATCCCACCTAGGACTGTAACAGAATTAGAAGAATTAGAACAAGCGCCAGTTGAAGAAGTAGAAAAAGTAGAAGAGGAGAAGAAAGGAGCAGAAGAGGAAGAAGAAACAATAGACGAAGAGGAACAAAAATCAGGCCAGGAACAAAAAGAAAATGAGTAAAAAATTAAAAATATTTCTTATTGTTTGCGCGGTGGCTATTTGTCTATTAGTTCTTTTAATCATACCTCTTATTGTCCAAGCTTCTGATGCCGATGTGATAAAACAGGATTTAGAAAATCAAATTAAGCAGAAACAGCAGGAAATTAATCAATATCAGCAGAATATTAAAACAAATCAGCAGAAATCAAAAACACTTGAGAACGAGATTTCTATATTAGAAGATCAAATTGACAAGATTCAAGTTGAAATAAAACAAGTGGATTTGATTATTCAAGGAAGCACTTTAAATATTCAAGAAATAGATATTGAAATTAATAAATTAAACGATAGGATAAATCAAGAAAAGAATCTTTTAGCTGAGTATATCCGAAGAGTTGCCATGCATGATCAAGATACTCTTTTAGAAATGATTTTAAGAAACGAAAAATTTTCTGATTTTTTTAATCAAATTAGCGCCTTAGAAAATGTTCAGGAACAAACACAAGGTGTCCTCGCGTCTATTCAAGGATTAAAAGAGGAGTCAGAAGAACAAAAAGCCGAATTAGAAGATGAAAGAGAAGAACAAAGTCGTTTACAATCTCTTCAGCTTATCCAAAGGCGGACAGTTGAACAAAGACAATGGCAAAAAGAAGATTTATTGGATCAAACCAAAGGAGAAGAATATCGTTATCAGCAATTAATTAAAAATGCTGAAAGCGCGATTACCTATATTACAGAACAGATTTCTTTTTTAGCTGATAAAGATGAAGCAATTCAATATGCTATTTTTGCTTCTTCCAAGACCGGCATTAGGCCGGCTTTTCTATTGGGAGTTTTGCAGGCAGAGTCCGATTTAGGTGGGAATGTTGGTACTGGCAATTGGCAGAAAGATATGTATCAGTGTTATAGGAGCATAGGTTATTTAACCAGAGCTGAAAATGAGAAAAACGCTTTTATGCAGATTTGTGAGGAATTGGGCCTGAATCCGGATTTGCAGCCAGTTTCAGCTGAACCGTGGTATGGATGCGGCGGAGCATTAGGAGTAGCTCAATTTATGCCAGCTACCTGGATGGCTTATAAGGACAGAGTAGCTGCTTTAACTGGCCATAATCCGCCTAATCCATGGAATCATCAAGATGCTTTTATGGCTGCTGCTATAAAATTATCTAATGGCGGAGCTAATCAACGGAATGAAATAGGAGAACGCACAGCTTATGCCAAATACTTAGGCGGCAGCCGTTATGAACGTTGGATATATAGCAAAGTGACTGATTATGTAATTCAATTAACTGCTAATTTCCAGCGACAGTATTTTGAGTAAAATTCTTGCGTTTGAATCATCATAAAAGCCCCGACGTAAAGTCGGGGCTTTTATGATTAATAAAGAACTATATTATTTATCTATTATTTTTTACCAAGAAACAACTAAAGCGCTGTATTTCTCAAGATTTTTTAGTTGTTCCGGAGTTAATTGCATAGAAGCGTCAATTGCTTCTTTTATTAAATCTTCGGAAAAGGCGATTTCATCTCCAACATTTAGCGGTTTAGAACCAATGTTGTCCTTGAGGTAATCCTCAATATAAATTTTATGTTCATTAGTCAATTCTTCAGGATGGTCTTTAGTGTAATCTTTAAGCGCTCGGCGAGCCAAATGGGTAACACCATTCCCCTTGGCTGCTTTTTCTATAATCGAGTTATTTTCCTTCCTGCCAGCTGGAATAATCTCTGTAATTTCAGTTTCCCCTGTAGATGATTCTGTAATTTCTTCAACAGCTAAGCCAGATATTTTCCCTTGGAGATCAGCAGTAAATTCTTCTCCTGATAATGAACCTATTTCATCTTGATTTTTTTGATTGGCGTATAAATAAATTCCGCCAGCTAAAATCAAAAGAGCGATAACTGGTAAAATAACTGAACTGCCATGCTTATTAATCCATCCCTTAGATTTTTCTCTCCAACTGTTTTTGTTCTTAAAACCAAACTGAGGACCGCTAGTTAAAGGAGATTCTCCACCTTTTTGTTTTTGTTCTAACATAAATATTTCCTTTCTTAGAATTTCTTTATTCGACCTTTCCCTCCACATATTTAATTTTTAAAAAGAACTAAATTTCAATTACCACTGGTAGAACCATTGGTCTTCTCTGTGTTTTAGTATAAAGGAATTGGCCGATTTTGTCACGTATATTATCTTTAACATAACTCCAATTGACTGTATGTTCGTCTGAAGATGTTTGTTCAACAATCTTTTTAACCTTTTCCCTTGTCTGATTTAAGAGCTCTTTTGATTCTCGCAGATAAACAAAACCGCGTGAAATAATATCTGGTTCTCCGCGCACTTTTCCAGTTTTGCTGTCAATTACGGTGATAATAACAAACATACCTTCTTCAGCCATAGATTGCCTGTCGCGCAGGACAACTTGGCCAACATCTCCGACTCCCAATCCATCAACCATAACATAATTAGCTGGCACTTTTTCCTTGCTTAATTCAATTGAATTTTGGTTAACAGAAATAATATTTCCATTTCCAGCTACCATAATGTTTTTTGTATCAATACCTATACTTTCAGCAATTTCGCCGTGTAATTTTAGCATATAATAATTACCATGAATAGGGATGAAGAATTTGGGTTTAATTAAATTAATCATCATTTTGAGGTCTTCTACTTGAGCATGTCCGCCAGCATGTATATCCATCATTTGATAATGATAAACTCTTGCGCCTTGTCTCCAAAGAATGTCTTTTAGGCCTTGAACAGTTCTTTCATTCCCTGGCACAACTGAAGAAGAAAAAGCAACAGCATCACTTTTTTGAATTTGGATATTGCGGTGTTCTTTATTGGCTATTCGCATTAAAACAGCGTTTCCTTCACCTTGAGCTCCAGTGCAGACAACCACTACTTTTCCGTTTGGATAATCTTTTATTTGATTAATTTTAATTAAAGTGCCTTTTTGCGCTTTAATATATCCCAGCTTTTTAGCTATTTGCGTATTCATTTTCATGCTATAACCGTCAACTGCTACTTTTCTGTCATACTTTTCAGCTAAATTGACTACTTCTTGAATACGGCTGATTAAAGAGGCAAAAGTAGCAATAATGATTCTGCCAGACGATTCTTTAAAAATTATTTCCAAATTATCCTGGATATCTTTTTCTGAAATAGAATGGCCTGGTTTTTCCGCATTAGTACTGTCTGACATTAAAGCTAAGATGCCTCCATTAGCAATTTCAGAGATTCTGGAAATATCAGCTGGTTCATCGCCAATCGGGCTATGGTCAAATTTAAAATCTCCAGTATGGACAATTTTGCCAACTGGCGTTTCAATAACCAATCCAACTCCATCAGGAATATTATGGTTAACATGAAAGAATTCAATATTAAAACAGCCAAGTTTAATTTTAGAATCTTTATTGATTTGACGAATATCTAATTTAGGCGCTTCTGGAAAATCATCCTGTCTTTTAAGGATAATTCCTCTGGTTAAAGCAGTAGTGTAAATAGGCGGATTGCCCAAACGTTTCATTGAATGGGGGATTGCTCCAATGTGGTCATAATGGCCGTGGGTGATAATAATGCCGTGGATTTTATCTCTTTTGTCTTTAAGATAGGCTGTATTAGGTATGATATAGTCAATTCCAGGCATATCTTCTTCTGGAAATTGTAAGCCCATATCAACAATAATAATGTCGTCGCCATACTCAAAAATTGTCATATTGCGACCGACTTCTTCTAATCCCCCTAAAGGGATAATTTTTAGATTTTGTGTTGTTGTTGTCATAGTTTTTAATTTGTTAGTGTGCCGAAGAAGGGATTCGAACCCTTAAGCCATAAAGGCACACGGTTCTGAACCGTGCATGTTTACCAATTTCATCACTTCGGCATTGACCAAATCAGTTTTTTAAGTTATGATTTAAATAAATTCAGATCTTTAACTTTTAAAATTTAGAAAAATAATCTTTTCTGGAGGGGAGGGAATTATGGATCCTATAAATTCTATAAATTCTGTAATAAGTTTTGTGATATTTCTTTTCCTAACCGCCGTTATATTAGCAGGAGGAGAAATGGCTAGGGTTGGAAGTAAGCATTCAACGAGAATTGTTGGAAGCTGTTCCTTCTTATTCAGTGTAGTAGGATTTATGCTTCTGTTTTATTATTCCTTTGTAAACCAGTGAATCTTTTTAAAAGCCTGATTTAGATTAATCCAATAGATTAATCTAATGAGGGCTTTTTTATTTTAAATCTTTAAATAATTTCGGATTTTTGAGAAAATCCAGTTTTTTTAGGTTTTTAACCAAAGAATACAAACTTTTTTCTTTATCTATTTCGAATTTTTCCAGCCACTTATTTGGCTCCATAAACTCTAAATTAGGAATTGAATTGTAATTTCCGTTCTTGACCCAGTTTATCTCTTGAGAATCGTTTTTAAGGGCAAAATAACAGAATCCGCACTTTTTTCTGAATGGTTTGTAAATATTGGAAGAAAAATCTCGGCAAACCCAATTAGCTGTTTTTAATATTTCTCCAGAGGCATTAATTATTAAATGTTCATAATTAGGCAATACAATTACTTTGTCATTCTTTTTAGCTTTTACTGCGTAAACATTTTTAATATCAGATCCATGGGAGTCCTGAAAAAGGAAAATAGCTTTTCCTTCTAAAACTTCGTAAATTTCAGAGTAAGTTAAATTGGTTTTAGGAACTAAAGGATGGTCATGTCCAGCTGTCTTATTGTATTCCTGTCCTAGCATTATAAAGGGAATGACTGTTATGTCGTATCTTAATTCCTGTTTAATAATTGTTTGTTTGTCTTTTTTGCTATCAGCCAAATCGCGGTACATGTAATAGAGTTCTAAATCAGAGACTGTTTTAGCCCATTCCTTATCAAAAAGAAGTTCTTTCATTTCTACTAAATAGCGAATATTTGGTTTAAGTTTCTTTATGTCCATATATTACTTCCAAATTCTATTTATTTTAATATACCAATTTTCTACTTGAGAAAATCTTTGTGATGGTTGAGCTAATTTTTCTATGGAAATTCCTCTTACTTTTTTATTAACCGGGTAAATATAGCTTGGGCTGTAAAGAAAAACACCTGGTACATCTTCCATAAGCAGTTTTTGGAATTCAGCATATTTTCCTTCGCGGGTCTCTTGGTCTAAAGTCTGTCTGGCATCTTGCAGTAATTCATCCACATCTTTGTTTTGATAAAGCGCTAAATTCAAGCCAGGGTCTTTTTTTTGTGAAGAGTGCCAGAAAGCAAAAGGGTCTGGGTCAGCGCTGAGCACTTCTCCAAAAAGTATAGCTTGGTATTCGCGGGGACGGATATAGTCTTTTTGAATGTTTGCCGCGTCAACTGTTTCCAAATTAACTTTAACGCCGATTTTTTCCCATTGTTCTTTAATTAATTCAGCAGTTTGTTTTATTTCAGACCAATTAGTAGCTAATAAGCTTATTTCCAATCTTATTTCTTCCTCTCCTTCGCCTTTTTCTCTAATTCCATCATCATCTGAATCTATCCATGAATCTGCTTCTAAAATGTTTTTGGCATGTTCTATGGCAAAATCGTAAATATTTGTTTCTGCAGTATAATTTGGCCAATTAGGCAAAAGAGGCGAGTCAACTCTGGTGCCTTTTCCATTCAGAACTTTATTAATAATTTCTTCTTTATCAGTTGCATAAGCCAAAGCTAATCGAACAGTTTTATTGGCTAAGGCCTTGCTTTCAGTTTGATTAAAGAAAATAGCGTAATAAATCGGCAGTTTAATTTCATATATATTAAGATTATTTTTGATTTCTGACTGGTTGGCTGTTGAAAGAGAACTTAACCCGTCTATTTGTCTTTTTTGATAAGCATTAGTTAAATTTGTTTGATTGCTGTAAAATTTAAGGATAATATTTTTAATAAAAGGACTCTGGATTCTATTTTCAAACAACAAGTAAAAATTTTCATTGCGGACTAATTTAATTGATTCAATCTTGCCATCTTTGTTTTTAACATATTCCTTGAACTTGTAAGGACCAGAGCCAACTGGCTTAAGATTGTATTCAGCCAAAGGAAAATTTTGTCCTGAAATGCCAGCCCAAAGATGTTTTGGCAAAATACCCACAGTTAAATTATGTAAAAAAGGAGCATAAATATTATTTAATCTAAATAAAACAGTAAATTCATCAACTTTTTCTATTTCCACGCCCTGCCAAATATTTCTTAAAGGACTGTTGTATTCAGGGTCCTGAATAGTTCTTATAGTAAAAATAACATCATCAGCTGAGAATTGTTCTCCATTATGCCAATGAACATTTCTTTTAAGAGAAACATTGTAAGTTAATCCGTCTTCTCCAAGGGAATACTCTTTGGCTAAATCAGGAATAAGATTGCCTTGATTGTCATATTTAAACAAACTGGAATAAACAAGCTGGACTAAATCTCTGTCAACATCATTTGTCTGAGCTAAAACTGGGTTAATATAGCGCGGCTGTCCAAGTATGCCTTCTTTGTATTCTCCTCCTATTTTAGGTTCAATAATAGTTTGATTGATATAAAAATTAAAAAGCAGGGTTACGCAAGAACCAGCAATAATCAAAATTAGGCCTCTAGCTAACCAACGTTCTCGAAAAGGCAAGACCTTAAGCAAACGAGTCCATTGTTTATAAGTAGGCCATTTTTCTACTTTGAAATAAGATATTAATTTGTTTGATTGAGTACTGATGGAAATAAAAATTAAGACCTAAGTAAATGTAAGTTTTAATTAAGGATTAGATTTAGATTATAAGATTCAAAAAAGCAGTAATAATAAATAAACTAGCCAAAACAATGCTAGTTGTAAAAAGTATTTTTTCAAAACCTCTTTTAGTGTAATAACTAGTTCCTCCGCCAGAACCAAAAATACCTGAACCGCCAGCGCCGCGTCGTTGAAACAGGATAGTGATAATCAGGCCTATAGAAATAATAACTTGAGAAATAGTTAAAATATATTGCATTAATCTTTTTTCTTTTTTCGGCCAGTTCCAAAGACCATATTAACAAAACTAATAATTACGACTCCCCAGACATATGCCCAGATTCCAACAATAGTTAGCTCATCCACTAAGTATTCCAATAGCCATAAAAGGCCTATGTTGATGACAATGAAAAACAATCCTAAGCTAAGAATAATAAAAGGAGTTGAAATAAAACGCAGAATAGGCCTAAGAATAACATTCATTAAACCTAAAAGCAATCCAGCGATAAGTAATGTTAAAATATCGCCTTCAAAAATAAAGCCGGGCACTAAATAATCAGCTAAAAAAATAGCCACGGCATTAACAAAAATTTGCGCAATGAATTTTATCATTTGTTTAATATTATCATATAATAAAAACCCAGTCAAGATTTTGTAAATAATAAGGACAGTCCTTCAAAATGATGTTCTTTGAAAAGTTTTAAGAGGCTTGTCCTTCAAAATGATGTCTCTCTGAGAAAGTTAAAGAGGCTTGTCCTTCAAAATGATGTCCCTTGAGTACAAGGGCGTCATTTTAAGGACGACGCCTCTGGATCAGGACGACGCCTCTGGATTTTACTTCCTCTTAATAATCCTTTGTAATCTAAAAACACTCTTGCCAGAAACCTTCATTTTTGGCTTTTTCTTTTTTTCTCTTTGCTTTGCCTTGTTTTTAACTTTTTCCTCAATTTCTTCCAAATTATTTTTCATATTCTGATTATAGCATTAACTATTATTATACACAAATTCACTCTTGACAAACCCAACCATCTTATGCTAATATATAACCAAGTCCTTGTTCGTATTTTGCCTATTTCTGGCTTCGACCTCCGTGGCCATAAAGTAATCCCAGTGCCAAAATGATTCGAAGGGGAAAGAGTAAAAACAACAAGGACTCTTTCTTTTGTCTAAAAATTGACAATTAAACTTTAATGTTTTAAAATCAAAGTAGATCAAGGAGCAGGCTTGCCAACTGCGGTGATACTAACCGCGAGGCAGTCAGTATCTGACTGCTGGAGAATTATCTATTACTCTCGGCGGCTTCCTGCTGAAGCAGCCCCGCCCTGAAGAAGAAGCTTACTCTATGAGGGTCGCCTAAGACGACCCTCAGATCTGTTCTTTAATAAAAATCCATAAGAAAAGGAGGATTTAGTAATGATTAGTAAAGATCTATTGACTAGTGTTTTAGATTGGCCAGAAGAGAAAATCAATAAAGCTGTTCTTTTTAAAGATAGCTATAGACTGATAAACAGAAAGAAGAAAGATGGTTCTTTAAGAAAGATATATGCTCCTCATCCAGACTTGAAAAGATTCCAGAGAAGATTTCTTAAATATTTTCTCTACCGAATACCACTTATTTCATCTCTTCCCATTAATGGTTTTAGACCTAAATTTTCTTATATTGATAATACTAAGGAGCATGCTCAAAAAAATGTCAGGTTTGTTTTACGGTTAGATTTCAGAGATGCTTTTCCTTCGGTTAAAATAGAATACCTTAGAATTATTCTTAAAAAAGTTTTATTTTTAGAAGTGAAGGGGTATATGGAAAAGAATTACAGACAAAGGCCTTTATTTCCAAATAAGAGAGTTCAATGGTTTCGAAAATTGCTTAGAGATTTACCCCAGCTCAATCTATTTTCTGTTGACCCTTTAAAAATATTAGATGAGTTTGTTGAGCTGATTCTCCCACTGATTACTTATCAAGGGAAACTTCCTCAAGGAGCTTCCACCTCGCCTTGTCTTCTTAATATTGTTCTTTGTTATTCAGGTCTTTTAGAAAAAATCTATCAATTTCTCTGGGATAATAGAATTTTGTTTTCTGAAAATGATGTATCTATGGTTAATTCTACCATCTATGCTGATGATTTAACGATTTCTTCTTCAGAGCCGATTTCTCGAAGCTCGATTAATCAGTTGATTGATTTAATTGAACAAGAATCGCCTTTTAAAATTAATCGGCAAAAGATTTCTTATTTTAATCGAGCACGGATTGCCCCTTTAGTCACTGGTCTTCGTATAGTTAGATTAGTTAAGGAAGAAATAGAATTAGAAAATTTCTTATCAAATAAAGACTTGACTTACAAGCAGAAGAAAAACATTCTCCGGAGAACGCTCAATAAAAAAGGGAAATGGATTATTACTTCAGTTAGCTTGCCTAAGAAGCAAATCAGAAGAATTCGCGGATTAATTTACAGGGCTATATCTGAAAAGGCGCTTGCTCCAATTATAGACGGCCATATGGCTAATCTCAAAGCTATCTATGGCCAGAACCTTCCTAATCAAATAATGGTTCCTTATAAAAAATATCTAATAACAGAGGGCTAGGAGATAATCTCCCAGCCCTTTAAAATTGACCAAATCTAGCTAGTAAAGTATTATTAAAGCAGAGGGCTTAAAATGAAAATAACAATCTCCACCAAAGGACATAATGATATTATTGACATTACTGATAAAGTAGCTGAAAAAGTCAAAGAATCCAAAGTTGAACAGGGGATTGTTTTAGTATTTGTGCCACATCAAACCTGCGCTATTAGTGTTTTAGAATATGAACCCGGCCTAATACAAGACCTTAAAGATTTGCTTAATAAAATAGCCCCGCTCAAAGGGGATTATGAGCATAATAAGGCATGGGGTGATGGCAATGGAGCAGCGCATTTATTAGCTTCTTTAATCAAGCCTGATTTAACAGTTCCTTTGGAAAATAATCATCTTATTCTTGGAACCTGGCAAAAAATCATTCTGCTTGATTTTGACAACCGTGCCTGCGAAAGAGAAGTAAATATTACAATTATTGCGAATTAAAAAATGAACTACAAAAACTATATTTATTCTTTTCGGTATTTTATTCTAGTATCTTTGCTTATTTTTTCTTTTTCCATAATCTACGGCTGTATAACGGCCCAAGTCTCGCCTGAGCAAACAAAGGCAATTATAGAGGAATTTAAGGATGTTTATAAGCCAATTTTACAAGCTTCTCCTTTTGTCCAATTCTTGCTTGTTTTTTTGAATAATGCCTTTGCTGCATTTTTAGTTATTGTTTTATCCATTATCTTCGGCATTGTTCCTGTTTTGGCCTTGGTTTCTAATGGTTTTCTTTTAGGAATCTTTGCTTTTCTCTGGACACAGGAATTTTCTCTATTTACGTTTTTTAAAGGAATTCTGCCTCATGGGATTATAGAAATTCCTGTTTTAATTGTTGCTTCAGCTATTGGATTAAAAATTGGATATATTGTTTTTATAAGAGTTTTTAGAAAACAAGGTGAAATAAAGCTGGAAATTATTAATGGTCTTAATTTTTTCATTAGAATTCTTCTGCCTTTAATTCTGATTGCCGCTGCCATTGAAATCTTTATCACTCCATTATTTTTTTAATAAAATATGACTATTCAAATAATAAAAAATAAAAGCAATTTGCCAGACAATGAGATGGGAAGAATAATGGCAGAATATGAATTAAAGCTTGAAATTCCAAAAGAAAAGTTGGAAAGACAGATTATGATTTGTCCAGTTGGAATTATTGGGGCAGGCAAGACAACAGTAATTAAGTCATTAAGCAAGAAATTGAATTTATTATGCATTTCTACTGATGGAATCAGAGAATTATTAAAAGAAAATAATTACGATTATGAGAGAGCCAAAGAAATAGCAGTTAGGTTGGCTGAAAAGTATATTAAGAAAAATTTTAGCATTGGATTAAATACAGATTGCGTATCAGAAGAATCGCAAAGATATATCAGACAATTTAAGGATAAATACAATGTTAAAGTTTTTTGGATTCATATTAATCCTCCAGAGGAATTTATTATTAATAAGTTACGGAATTATAAACATACTTGGCTGTTTAAAAATGCTGAACATGCAGTAGGGGCTTATAAAAGAAGAAAAGCGGCTCATAAAAATCTGAATTTTCCTTTTATTTATACTTTTGACCCATCTCGCGATGATTTAGAAAATCAGATTGACGAAGTTATTTCTATTATTAAAAAAAATAAATAAAAAAGAGGACGATGCCTTTGGATAAAATCTCACGTAGTTTTTTATTGTATTGACAATAAGCATGCTTTTATGGCATACTTGTTTTAGTTCTTAAATAAAAACATTTTAAAAGGAGGATGAAAATGGAAGAACAAAAAGTTATTTTTTTGAAAGGAAGGAAATCAGTTCTCCGTCCACTTAACAAAGAAACAGATTTGCAATCTTGTTTGCGCTGGATTAATGATCAGGATGTTATCCAATATGTAAGCGCGTATCTGCCAAGTTCAACACAGGACGAAGAAGAATGGTTTAATAATCTGCAGAAAAGAAAAGAAGACATTGTGCTGGGGATTGAGACATTAGTCGGAGAGTTTATTGGGGTAACTGGGTTGCATAATATCAATTGGAAAGACAGAACTGCTTCTCATGGAGTTATTGTCGGAGAAAAAAAGTATTGGGGCAGAGGTTATGGCACAGACGCTAATATGGTTTTACTCGATTATGCTTTTAATACTCTTAATCTTCGTAGAATCTATTCTAGTGTAATTGCCTTTAACGAAAGAAGTTTGCAGTACCATCTTACCTGCGGATATCAAATTGAGGGAGTACAGCGCAAGCAAGCATATAAAAAAGGGAAATATTGGGATGTAATCTTCCTTGGTGTTTTTGAAGAAGAATGGTTACTTGCTTCTGGGGAATACCAAAAAAAGTAAATAATTTTCAGCAATTAAGCTGGCGCAACGAAAAGAAACACGCGCCAGCTTTTTAATTGACCAAATACAGCTAAAAAGGTATTATTAAAGTAAGAATTTATGACTCAAGAGGCTTGTCCTTGAAAAAAGATAAGAGGTTTGACATTGAGAGTAGCGACATTACGCCAGAGGCGGAAGGTCACGCTCGAAAGGTCGAACCTTGATTATTAAATCTATGCCTAAAAAACTCAAAATCAGCGATATTCACTTGACACAGGTATAATATAGGTATAATATAGGTATAATTATACCTATAATGATTAAATATGATTTATAAACTAGAAAAACCAGATTTGTCAAAAATTAATAGAAATAGGGCAATTAGGCTCGTTTTAAATAGAGAAAAACAAAGCATTTCAACTCTATTTAATAAATCCTTTAGTCCTATTTATTTGTATTGGGATAAAATAAAATACAAAACACTACCTAAGAATATTTCTAAGGAAGAATTTTGGTATGCGATTAAATTTATAAGACGCGCTCAACACTTAAAAACAGTTATTAAAAATGAAAATGGAGATTATTTTAAATGGTTGAGATTGCCTGATTTAGAACAGTTTCTTCATGAAGCAGATCTAAATACAGGAGGAGCTCTTTTTGGCTTTACAAAATCAATAGATGAGAAAACAAAGTATAAATTTATTTCAAGAGGAATAATAGAAGAAGCCATAGCTTCATCTCAATTAGAAGGAGCTAATACTACTCGTAGAGTTGCTAAACAGATGTTGAGAGAAAGAAGAAAACCAAGAACAGATGATGAACAAATGATTCTTAATAATTATATAGCTATGCAGGCCATTGAAGAAGAGTATAAAAACCAGAAAATTAGTTTAGATTTGCTTTTTGAATTACATAGATTAATTGCTAAAGATACTATTAAAGAAGATGAGGTTGGGAGATTTAGAAAAGATAGTGAAGATATAGTAGTTGCAAATTCAGACAAAAGCGGAAAAATTTATCATATTCCTCCAAAAGCTGCTTTTATTAAAAAAGAAATTCAGGATTTTATTCAATTTGCA
>JABMPX010000008.1 GCA_013203625.1 Parcubacteria group bacterium
CTACAAAAAGATGAATCTTCCTTTGCCAAGATTATGCCCTGATTGCAGACATAGAGAACGAATTAAACAAAGAAATCCAATGAAACTATATACAAGACAATGCATGAAGAAAGGTTGTTCTAATGAATTTCAAACAACATATGCTCCAGACAGAAAAGAAATTGTCTATTGTGAAAAGTGTTATAATAAGGAAGTTAGTTAATTTAGGATAGTTTCTAAAATCAAATTTTATGCAGATTGTTAAACATTGTAAAATTTATTTCTCCATTTCAATAATCCTATTTTTAGGAAGTTTGTTTAGTTTGTTATTTTATGGTTTGACATTAGGCATTGATTTTACAGGCGGTACATTAATGGAAGTAGAATTTTTAAATGAACGGCCAGATAATCAGGAAATTCAGGAAAAATTAACAGACATGGAATTAGGCCAAATCAATATTCAGGCAACTGGAGAAAAAGGATTAATCCTGCGCTTAAAAGACGTTGACGAAGAAACTCATCAAATAATTTTGGGAAAGATTGGAGCTGATCAGATTATTGAAAAAAGATTTGAATCAATTGGTCCTTTAATTGGCAAAGAATTAAAAACAAAAGCTCTTTGGGCAATTCTTTTATCTTTATTAGCAATCGTCATTTATATTGCCTGGGCTTTTCGCAAGGTTTCCAAGCCAGTTGCTTCTTGGCAATATGGATTGGTAGCAATTATTGCTTTATTCCATGATATTTTTATTACATTGGGGTTCTTTTCAGTTTTCTGCCATTTCAAAGAGATTGAAATAGGGTTGCCTTTTGTGGCCGCTTTTCTAACTATTTTAGGATATTCTGTTAACAACAGCATTGTTATTTTTGACAGAGCGCGCGAGAATATCTTAAAGACAAATTGGACTGATTTTAAAGAAGTTATTAACCAGAGCATTAACCAGAGTATAACTCGTTGCTTAAATACAGCTTTAACAACCTTATTTGTGCTTTTGGCTATATTTTTCTTAGGAGGCCAAAGTATTAAGTATTTTTCTTTAGCTCTAATTATAGGAATAATCATTGGCACTTATTCTTCAATTTTTATTACTGCTTCTTTAGTCACAGCATGGCATGGAAGAAAGGGTTGACGTTTGTAAAATAATATGTTAAATTCTTAATATATATGAAAGTGAACTATGGACAATTAGTTTCAGAGATTCTTAAAAATGTTTCTAACCAACGGACACAAGATATTGTTTGTTCTCGTTTTGGCTTAAAAGATGGCCAAAAACAGACATTAGAAGCCATTGGTCAGAAATATGGAATCACTAGGGAGCGGGTTCGTCAAATAGAAGAAGCTGCTTTTTCTGATTTTAGAAAACCAGCTTTATCTGATTCTTTAAAACCGGCTTATCATTTGATTGATAATTTTTTGAATCAAGAAGGACAATTAGTCCGAGAGGACAGATTGCTTTCTTTTTTAACTGAAACTCCTCATCCTAATCCATTGCGCGGGGCTCTTTTCTTTGTTTTGACCTTAGGCAAGCCATACCAGCGTTTTGTTGAGTCAGACAAGTTCCATCCTGTTTGGACTAATTCATCAAATGCTTTAGTTCAAGCTGATAACACAATTAATCAATTGGTTAAAAAAATAGAAAATGATGAAAGATTGGTCTCTTTGAATAATATTATAGATTTATTTAAACAAGAAAATATTAATTTATCTAGAAAAGCCTTAATTTCTTATTTAGACGCAACTAAACAAATTGACCAAAATTATTCAGGCCAATTTGGCTTGGTTAAATGGCCAGAAATTACTCCTCGTGGAGCCAGAGATAAGGCCTATATTATTCTTAAAGAACAAAATCGTCCTTTGCATTTTAGGGAGATTGCCGAATTAATTAATCAAGCTAATTTAGGTTCTAATTTAGCTCAAGCCCAAACAGTTCATAACGAGCTTATTAAGGATGAACGATTTATATTAGTTGGCAGAGGCACTTATGCCCTAAGAGACTGGGGATATCAGCCAGGCACAGTTCGCCAGGTTATTGCGCAATTATTAAAAGAACATGGTTCTTTAGCTAAAGAAGATATTTTGGAAAAAGTTTTAAAAGACCGTTTAGTTAAAGAAAGCACTATTTTAATAAATCTTCAGAATCGCCAGCATTTTAACAAAAGAGAAGATGGAAAATATACGTTAGTTAAGTAATAAGTTTGAAATTTACAATTCAGATGTCTTCATTTCCAGACATTATTTTTATTATTCTCACTGGCCTTTATTACATAGGAGGGTTTTTATTATCTCTATGGTGGATTTGGATTCCCTGGTTTCTTTTTATTCTGGCCAGGGATTTATGGTTAAAATATATTAGGAACATGAACCTTCGAAACCTTGAATGGGTTTTATTGGAAATTGTTCCGCCGCGCGATATTCAAAAAACAGCTCGAGCAATGGAGCAATTTTTTGCTGCTTTACATGCGGTTCATGGCACTCCTAATTGGCACGATAGGAATTTTTTAGGAATACAGTCTTACTTGTTTAGTGTGGAAATAATTAGTCAAAACGGAGAAATACATTTTCTTATTAGAACATTGCCTAGATTTCGTGATTTGATTGAGGCCAATATTTATGCTCAATATCCAGAAGCTGAAATTACCCAAGCAATTGATTATGTTGATTTAGTTCCAGCAGATATTCCTAATGAGGATTATGACCTTTTTGGAAGCGAGCTTATATTAATAAAAGAAGATGCTTATCCAATTAGAACTTATCCTGACTTTGAAAAAGACGTTGCTATGGATGAGCAAAGAATTGATCCAATTGCTTCTTTATTAGAAGTAATGAGTAAATTACAGCAAGGAGAGCAAGTTTGGATTCAGACATTAATACGGCCAGTATATGATGATTGGAAAAAAGAGGGTGAAAAATTAAGAGATAAGTTAGTTGGTAGAGCAGAAGAAAGAGAACAAAGCGCATTGGGGAAAGAAGCTGTTGCTTGGAAAGACGCTGTAAGAGATAATCTCCATCAGTTAATTTCAGGTGAACCGTCTGAAGCAAATGGCAAAGAAAGGAAAAAAGAATATGAAGAGCTTTTCTTATGGAAAAGCACTAAAGCTGAACAAGAAATAATCCATGCCATTGAAACCAATATTGCTAAAATTGGTTTTGAAGTTATTATTAGATTTATTTATTTAGCCAGAAAAGATATTCTTCGCTCAGGCTATATGAAAAGGGCAATCTTGGGCGCTTATAAACAGTTTAATACATATAACCTTAATGGATTTAAGCGCAACGGAGACGTAGAGCCAGGTGTTGATTATAGGATTGAATTAAAAGAATCAAGAAATCTTTATCGCAAGAAAAGGGTTTTTGATAATTATAAAAAAAGGAATTTTGTCCAATATTCAAAAGCAAGCAAATACTTTAAACCGCTCATATATGAACGTTTGCCAATCTTTAATTGGTTTTTCATGAAGAGTAAGCCATTTGTTTTTAATATAGAAGAATTAGCTACTATTTATCATTTCCCAGTTATTACTGTTAAATCACCATTAACGCCCAAAGTAGAGGCCAGAAAGGGCGAACCGCCTATTGGATTACCAGTGGAATAATTATTTTCATGGATATTACTATTTTTGCAAAAACTAATTTTAGAGGACAGGAAAGAACTTTTGGAATAAAGCGTCTTGACAGGCGCCAGCATACTTATGTTATTGGTAAAAGCGGAGTTGGCAAAACTGTTCTTTTGAAGAATATGGCATTGCAGGATATTAATGCAGGCAAAGGAGTTTGTATTGTTGATCCGCATGGCGAATTTGTTGAAGAAGTAGTAGATAGAATTCCTTCTCATAGAGCTAATGATGTGGTCTATTTTAATCCGGCTGATACTGAATATCCTGTTGGCTTTAATGTTTTACAGGTGCCTGATCCTAAGTATAAACATCTGATTGCTTCTGGTCTGATGGGAATTTTTACTAAAATGTGGGCGAATGTTTGGTCTGCCAGAATGGAACATATTTTAAATAATTGTATTTTAGCCCTTGTAGATACGCCAGGCACTACTCTTTTAGGCATTAACAGAATTTTGGTTGACAAAGATTATCGCCAGAAAATTGTAGATAATCTTAAAGATCCAGTAGTCAAAGCATTTTGGATTAATGAGTATGCTAGCTGGCGGGATCAATTTAGAAACGAGGCAATTGCTCCAATTCAAAACAAAGTTGGCCAGTTCCTTTCAACCTCTTTAATCCGTAATATTGTTGGCCAGTCCAAAAGCACGATTGATGTCCCAGAGATAATGAATAGCAATAAAATTTTGCTGGTTAATGTGTCCAAAGGAAGAGTTGGCGAAGACAATGCAGGCCTTTTAGGAGCAATGCTGATTACTAAGATTCAATTAGAATCTATGGAAAGAATTAGAATTCCAGAAGACGAACGAAAAGATTTTTATCTTTATGTTGATGAATTTCAGAACTTTGCTACTGACGCATTTGCCGATGTTTTGTCTGAAGCAAGAAAGTATCGCCTTAATTTGATTATTGCTCATCAATACGTTGGACAATTAATAACCGAAACTACTACTAAGGTTAGAGATTCTGTTTTTGGCAATGTTGGTACTATAATTTCTTTTAGAGTTGGCGCGGCTGATGCTGAGTTTTTAGAAAAAGAATTTTTCCCAGAGTTTAGCTTAAGAGATTTGGTCAATTTAGATAACTACAACATTTATTTAAAAATGATGATTGATGGAGTTAGTTCGCGTCCTTTTTCAGCCACTACTTTGCCACCTATGGATGCTGGAGTGACTAATCAAAGAGAAAAAATTGTTAATATTTCCAGGGAAAGATATGCTAATTCAAGAGAACAAGTTGAAGAAAAAATTACTAAATGGAGCGGTGTTACATCAGAAAGCAGCGAAGAAGAAAAAAATATTCAAAAAAGCAAAGAGCCGTTCTTGAAAAAGAATAAGACAACTTGCTGGAGCTGCGGCAAAGAAACAGAAGTTAGTTTTGAGCCAGATGGCAGGAGGCCTGTTTATTGTAAAGATTGTTTTGAAAAAGCTAAAAAAGGAGAAGAATTATCTTTGCGCTTTAAGCCAGAAAATAAGCAAGAAATTAGAGATACAGTAGAAAAGCCGGAACAGCAATCTGAATTAAGAGAATTAGGAATAGAATTTGGCGCTAGCAATATTCCTAAAACTTCATCATCTGTTTCCTTAAAAGACGCTGTTGGAAAAGAGCCAATTTCTTTTAAAAATAGAAGGACAAGAAAAGAAGTTGATCTTAAGGATTTAAGAAAAACATTAGAAGATGTAATGGATAAAAAGTAGAAGCGATCAAGGACAGTCCTTAAAATTACGTCCTTGTGCACAAGGACGTCATTTTAAGGACTGTCCTTATTATATTTAGCATGACCAAAACCAAAACATGCCAAAACTGCAAAGCCAAGTTCACAATAGAACCTGAAGATTTTGAATTTTATAAGAAAATAGATGTGCC
>JABMPX010000009.1 GCA_013203625.1 Parcubacteria group bacterium
GCTTTAGGCGCTTTATTTATGTCGCTTTCAACCGTCGTTGTGGCTATCAACGCTAAATTTTTAAAGGTCAAAAAATAATTATTAATTTATTAAAAAATATGGAAGGTAATTTCAGGGATTAGTAAATAAAATACACAACTAAAAGAATTATTAAGAAACTAGATAAAAGTCTTGTATAGGTTTTTTATTTCTAAAAGCTGTGATATTATATAATTAATAATTATATTATAAATATGTCTTTATCCATCGGGATTGTTGGTTTGCCTAATGTAGGCAAGTCAACTTTATTTCAAGCTATTACTAAAAAACAGGTTGATCGTTCTAATTATCCTTTTTGCACTATTGATCCTAATATTGGAGTAGTAGCTGTGCCTGATGAAAGAGTTGATAAATTAGTTGAATTGACTAATTCAGCTAAAAAAATTTATACAACTATAGAATTTGTTGATATTGCTGGATTAATAAAAGGAGCAAGCCAAGGAGAAGGATTAGGGAATAAGTTTTTGGCCAATATCAGAGAAGTTAATATGATAGTTTACATCTTGCGCTGTTTTAAGAATGAAAAGATTGTTAATACAGAATCAGAAATCAATCCCTTAGAAAACAAGGAAATTTTAGAAGCAGAAATGGCTTTAAAGGACTTAGCAACTGTAGAAAAAAGGATTAAGGATTTATCAAAAGAATCTAAAGCAGGAGATAAAAAAGTTATAAAAGAATTAGAGGTTTTGAAAAAAGCGCAGGATTTTTTGCAAAAGGGACAGATTTTAGCTAATCAGAATTGGGAAGAATCAGAAGAGCAAATATTAAATAATTACCAATTATTAACCCTTAAACCAAGATTATATCTATTAAATGGACAAGAAAATGAAGTTCCAGCAGATGTGGTTGAGAAATTTAAGGAAAATAATTGGCCTTTTTTAATTCTTGATGTATTAGCTGAATTTGACGCAGCTGGACTTAGTTCAGAAGAAAGAAAGGAATTTGATTTGCCAGAGGAATTAAAAATAGACGCCTTAATAAAGGAGTCCTATAAACTGCTTGATTTAATTACTTTTCTTACTACAGGGGCAGACGAGACGCGCGCATGGACGCTTGAGAAGGGAAAAACAGCGCCTCAAGCAGGAGGCGTAATTCACAGTGATTTTGAAGATAATTTTATTAAAGCAGAGATAATTAACTGGCAGGAATTAATTGAGGCAAACGGTTTTGCCAAGTCCAGAGAAAAAGGATTAATCCGTACTGAAGGCAGAGATTACGTTGTTCAAGACGGCGATGTGATTGAAATTAAAATCTAAGTTTTTGATTTTTTTAATATGTGATATATTGCATATATGACCAAAGACATTATTGCTAAATTAAAAGAGAATGAACTTTTGGGCCGAGGCGGAGCAGGTTTTCCTGCTGGGCTGAAATGGGAAATGGTCAAATCTGCTAAAGCAGAAAAAAAATATATTATTTGTAATTGTTCAGAAGGAGAACCAGAAGTTTTTAAAGACGGTTTTATTTTGGAAAATTATCCGAAAGATATTGTTAATGGGATTAAAATAGCTTTAGAAACAATAGACAATAGTTCAGCGTATATTTATCTTCGCAAGGACTATTTTGATAAATTTAAAAGCAAATTAGAAGAATTAATCAAGGGTTTGCCAATTACGCTTTTTAAAAAAACAGGCGGTTATCTTTCTGGAGAAGAAACAACTATTTTTGCTGCTATTGAAGGCAAAAGACAAGAACCAAGAATAAAACCTCCTTTTCCTCCGCAAAAAGGCCTTTTTGGATATCCAACTTTGATTAATAATGCTGAAACGTTTTATCATATAGCCAAAATTGCCAAGGATGAGTACAAAAAGACATGTTTTTATTCAATTAGCGGAGAAGTGGAGAATAAAGGAGTTTATGAATTGCCCAAAGATTGGCCAATTGAGAAAATTTTAAAAGAGACAAAAAATTTTCCCAAGTTTGGCCCGTCTGCCGACGAGGCAAGTTTTTTTGTTCAAGCTGGCGGAGGTGTTTCTGGAGAAATTTTATTGCCTAATGAATTAAGTCAGCCAGTTAAATGGTTAAGAGCAATCATTGTTTTTAATCGTGAAAAAACTGATTGTTTTGCTTTAATGAAAAAATGGGTTAATTTTTTTCTGGAAAATAATTGCGATAAATGCGCTCCTTGCAGAGAAGGCGTCTACAGAATAGCCGAGATATTAGAAAAGAATAAAATTAACAAGCAATTGCTAAATGATATTTTCTTTGTTTTAGAAGAAACAAGTTTTTGCGCTTTAGGTCGGGCTGTGGTCGTGCCTTTTAGCAGTTTGATTGAAAAAATATTATGAAGAAGATACAAGTTATAATTGATAGCAAGAAAATTGACTGCTTAGAAGGCCAGACAATTTTAAAAGTGGCTTGGAAAAATAAAATTAAAATTCCAGCTCTTTGCTATCATTCAGATTTAAAAATAAAAGCTAATTGTCGGATGTGCTTGGTAGAGATAAAAGGGAAGAAAGGATTATATACTTCTTGTTCAACAAGAGTAGAGCCGGATATGGAAGTTACTACTGAATCGGCAAAAATTAACAGAGCCAGAAAAATCAATTTGGAACTAATTTTTGCCCAGCATTGCGAAGAGTGCGATGATTGTATATGGGATTTTAACTGCCAGCTTCTTAAATTAGCTGACAAATATGGAGTTGACAAGGCAAGATTTCCAAACAGAAAAAAGGGTTATCCAGTTTATCAATTTGGCCCTTCCCTTATTTTTGACAGTTCTAAATGCATTGATTGCCGTAATTGTGTTGATGTTTGTCATCAGCAGGGAGTTGATTTTTTGAAAATTAAAGAAAAAGGCCATCTTTTTCAAGTTGTTCCTACCAAGAACGAGAAAAAGGATTGTATTTATTGCGGCCAGTGCATTGTTCATTGTCCAGTAGGCGCTTTTGAGGCAGTAGGCGAGTTTGAAGATGTGGAAAAGCCGCTTCAGGATAAAAACAAAGTTGTTGTTTTCCAATTTGCTCCGGCGATTAGAACAAGCATTGGCGAAGAATTTGATTTGCCGCGCGGTTCAATAATGACTGAACAATTAGTAGCTGGCATTAAAAAATTAGGAGTTGACAAGGTTTTTGATACTTGTGTGGGCGCTGATTTTACTACTACTGAAGAAGCTAATGAATTTGCAGAAAAACTAGAAAAAGGAACTACGCCTTGTCTTACTTCTTGCTGTCCAGCTTGGGTAAAATTTGTTGAATTTAATTATCCGGAATTTATTCCTAATTTAGCTACTACTAGATCCCCGCAAGTTATTTTAGGCGGGTTAATTAAAACATATTGGGCGAAAAAAGAAAATATTGACCCAAAGAAGATAACAGTTGTTTCAGTAATGCCTTGTGTGGCTAAAAAATATGAAATTAAAAAAGAAGAATTAGAAATTAACGGAATAAAGCCAGTTGATTATGTTTTAACTACTAGAGAACTGGCTTATCTTTTTAAAAAATATAAGATTGATTTAGCAAAAATTTCTCCTCAAAAAATAGATGATCCATTGGGCATTCCAAGCGGAGCAGGCGTGATTTATGGAGCTAGTGGGGGAGTAATGGAATCAGCTTTGCGAACTGCTTATGAAAAAATGACCAAGACAGAATTGTCAAACGTGAAATTTGAGCAAGTAAGAGGGGCAAAGGGGATTAAAAAGGCAGTTATAGATATTAATGGCAAATCAGTTAAGATAGCAGTGGTTAATGGGATAGGAAATGCTAAGAAAATTTTAGAGGAATTAAAAGAAAATCCTAAGTTATACGACGGAGTAGAAGTTATGGCTTGTTTTGGCGGATGTATTGGAGGCGGGGGACAGCCAGTGCCAGCTGATAAAGAGATTAGACAAAAAAGAGCTGAAGGCCTTTATAAGATTGACGATAAAAAAGAAATCAGATTAGCTCATAAGAATCCAATAGTTAAAAAAGTTTATAAAGATTTTCTTAATTCAGAGGAAATAATTCATTCTGTTTGCCATACAAGTTATTCGCCTAAGAAGAGGGAGGTTAAAATATGAATAAAACAAAAACTTTAGTTATTAAAAAAGTAAATATTTCTGTTATAAGCCAGTTTATTGCTTTAACAGGAATCGCCACAGTTGCTCCGTTAATAGGGCATCAAATTATAACCGGATCTATTGTCAATGCAGCGCTTTTTATTTCAGTAGTTCTTTTGGGCATCAGAGGCGCAGTTTTAATTGCCTTAGTTCCAAGTTTAATAGCCCTTACAGTCGGTCTTTTGCCGTCAGCGCTTGCTCCAATGATTCCCTTTATTGTATTTGGCAATGTTATTTTAATTTTAGTTTTTGCCTGTTTAAAACAAAAAAATTATTGGCTGGCTATGATTTCAGCAAGTTTTATCAAATTTATTTTTCTTTTTAGCGTTAGTTCAGTAGTTGTTAATCTGCTTTTTCAAAAAGAAATTGCCCAAAGCATAGCCATAATGATGAGCTGGCCCCAGCTTTTAACTGCCTTAATAGGCGGTCTAATTGCTTATTTATTTTTAATGAAGAGAATCAACAATAAAATATGTTAGAGCAAATAATTTTAGGGATTATTCAGGGGATTTTTGAATGGCTGCCGATTAGCTCGGAAGGAGTGATTGTTTTAGTGGCAAAGAATTTTTTTGATGAACAGGCGCTTGGATTAATTATTAAACAGGCCTTATTTCTTCACCTGGGAACATTTTTGGCTGCTTTAATATATTTCCGCAAAGATGTTTTGTCTTTGTTCCAGACGTTATTTAATTATAAATCAGCTGAAGAAGACATTCAAAGAATTTTTAAGTTTCTTGTTATAGCTACTTTAATTAGTTCCTTTTTAGGTTTTATTTTATTCAAAGTTTTTTCTGGATTTGAAGAGCAATTAACTTTATCAACTAAAGCAATTACTTTAATAATCGGCTTATTATTGCTAATCACAGGGGGATTGCAGATTAAAGCAAAAACAGGACAATACAAAAAAGCAGGGGAGTTGAATAATAAAGATGGTTTACTGCTTGGTTTTATGCAGGGTTTATCTGTTTTGCCTGGCCTATCGCGTTCTGGATTGACTGTTTCAACCTTGCTTTTGAGAAAATTTGATGAGACGTTTGCCTTAAAATTAAGTTTTTTAATGAGCTTGCCAATTGTTTTAGGCGGGAATATCGCGCTTAATTTAAGTAAATTAGAATTTTCTTTAGAAATGCTTTTAGGATTAATCTTTTCTTTTGTTTTTGGCTTAATAACCATTGATTTATTATTGAAAATAGCCAAAAAAATTAATTTTGGCTATTTTGTCCTTGTTTTCGCAGCATTAATTCTTGCTTCAGTATTTATCTAATATCTAATTTAGTTAATAAAAAAATAGGTGTTCTCTTTTCAAGAGAACACCTTTGTTGTTATTCAAACAAATCAGAATAAAGCTCCTTTTTGCACTTGGGACAAATCCCATGGCGGAATCTTATCCCAAATTGTTCATACAAGAAATCTGCGATAGGATGCCATTTTTCTTGTTTGTCACGAATATCATGACAATTTGCGCAAATAATCAGAGTTTGTCTAATTATTTCTAATTCTGCCTCAAGTTCAGAAACTCTCTTTTTAAGCTTAATTTCCAATTCTGTTGCCATTCTTTTGTCCTCCTTTAGATTGTTAATAAATTATTGTCTCTAAGATACCATTTTAATCGTAATTTGTCAAATTTTTGTATAACTATCTTGTATGTAAATTATAAATATAATATAATATAACTATGGTGAATTCAAAGGAAAAATTAGCTAAAGAATTTGAAAATCTTTCTAAAAAGTTTATTGAGCAGGAAAAAAGAAAGGTTCTTTTAAACTCTTTAAAAGAAGACAAGACCGAATGGTTTAGATGGTCTGCTGAAATAAAAAATATTTTAAAGAATCTTAATAAGGTAGAAGCAGTTAAGTTTTCTGCTTTTGCATTGGCAATAGAACAGAAACCGGATAGCGAATTCTACCAGAATAAACTTAAAAAGTTTTTAATAGAAAAAACAGAATTTTATAAATATTATGATTTTAAACTGGAGAAAGATTTAAAAAAAATAGAAGGCAAGAACAAAAATCTTTGGATAAGCAAAGTTTTACGACTTTTTATCAGCCGTTCGTTTTTAGGAATTTTAATTCTTGTTTTAATACTCGGTTTTATTATCTGGTTTTACGCTGACCGAGAAAGTTGTTTAGAATTTGTTAAGGGCGTAGTCCAGCCCTTTTTAAAAGCGATAAAATAATCTAATTAAAAAATTATGGAGAAAAAAACACATTATCCAGTTATTAGAACAATTTATTTATATCTTTTTGCTTTGGTTGGTTTGACATTAATGGTTATTGGCTTGGTACGCTTTGTTGATATGGGTCTAAAAGCGTATGTTTTTACTAAAGCAGAAGATGAACAGCGGCTTTATGACTTAAAACCGCCAACGCCTTATGAGCTTGAGCGAGTTATGGAGATTAACGATAGCGGGGAATTGTCTGAAGAGCAAAAAGATGTTGTTGAAAGATGGCTGGAAGATTATGAAGAATGGATAGAACAAAGCGAAGATTTTGACGCGGTTACAGCAAGAAGACACAGGAATGCTTCTACTAATTTATCAATGATTTTGATTGGTTTGCCTTTGTTCTTCTACCATTGGCGAATTATTCAAAGAGAAACAAAAAAGAAAAAAATAAAAACTAATTAATTATATAAAACTATGGAATTTTTAAAAAAACATTTTTCTAATGGATGCTGTCATAATGCTTTTAATTTATTGGTCTGGATTTTAGTTATTTTTTTAGCTGTTTTAGTTGTTTCAACAGTAGTTGGCATTCAAAACAAAATCAAAGAAGGGAAATATATTGGCCAGGAGATTGAAACAAAAAACACTATTACTGTTTCTGGCGAAGGAGAAGTTTATACTAAGCCGGATTTAGCTTTAACTACTTTTTCAGTTAAAACAGAAGCCAAAACAGTAGTTCAGGCAATGTCTGAAAACACAGAAAAAATGAATGATATTGTTGATTCTATGAAGGATTTAGGAATTGAAGAAAAGGATTTAAAAACAACTACTTTCAATATTTATCCGCGTTATGACTATATAGAAAGCATGTCTTTTGTTCAGGGAAAAAGAGTTTTAGTTGGCTATGAAATAACTCAATCGCTTCAGGTTAAAATGCGTGATTTGGATAAAATTGGAGAGATAATTCAGGAGGCAACTGATGCTGGGGCTAACCAAGTTGGTGATTTGCAATTTACTGTTGACCAGGAAGACGAATTTAAAAAACAGGCCAGAAAACAAGCAATTGAAAAAGCTAAAGACAAAGCCAAAGAAATAGCTGATGAATTAGATATAAATTTGATTAGGATTGTTAATTTTAATGAAAGCAGTTATCTGCCCATTTATAATGATTATGGCTTAATGAAAGAAGCAGCTGTAGGCGGCGGTGGAGAAACTCCTCAAATAGAAACTGGAGAGAATAAAATAGAGGTTTCTGTGAGTATTACTTACGAGATAGATTAAATTATGAAGAAAATAATTATTATTGTAAGCGTCATTATTATTGTCCTTGGCGGTTATTTTGTTTATCAGGGTATTTTTGGCAAAAAAGATTCATCTTATTCAATTGTTTCTGTTGTCAAAGGAGAAGTTATTCAGAATGTTTCTGTAACTGGAACAGTTATTCCAGCCCAAGAAGTTGATTTGCAGTTTGAGAATCAAGGGAAAATAAAAGAGATTGAAGTAATAGTTGGCAATCAAGTGCAAATTGGCCAGGTACTGGTTAAATTAGACACATCTGAATTAAGCGCTCAATTACAGGCAAATCAGGCTGCTTTAGATATAGCTCAAGCTAAGCTGGACCAGATTTTATTAGGCAACAGGCCAGAAGACATCCAAGTTTATAAAACAGCAGTAATTAATGCAGAAGTTGAAGTGAGCAATAAAGAACAGGCCCTAATTGATGTGCAGACTAACGCAGCCAATGGCCTAGATGATGCTTATGAAGATGCTTTAGACGCTATTAAGACCGCTTATACTGCGGCTGACCAGGCTCTTTTGATAACTTTTCAAGGAATAAGGAAAGAATATTTTAATGGTACCAGTCAGCTTGACTCTAATGTTAAAGAGAAAGAAAATATTGCTCAAAATGATTTATCTGCAGCTAAAACTCATTTAGACACAGCTGAAACTGATTTAACCAATGATAATATTGATGCTGCTTTAGATGAAATGGAATCAGCTGCAGCTAGCATTAGGAGCGCTTTAGCGTACATCCGAGCTGCTTTGGACGATCCGAGCGTTTCTGATAGAGTTTCTTTAACTGATAAGACAAGTATTGATACAGAAAGAAGCAACATTGACAGTCAATCAGTTAATTTGACTTCAGCTGAACAAACTATAAGTTCAACAAAGATAACTAATCAGAATAGCATAAATACTGCTCAATCTAATCTTGAAACAGCAAAAACAGCTTTAGAAAAAGCCCAGAACGAATTGACCCTAAGAGAGGCAGGGCCTCGCCAGGCTGATATTGATTTAGCCCAAGCTGGAGTGAATCAAGCCAAAGCTAATATTTCTCAAATCCAGGCAAAAATTAGCAAGACCATTTTAAGAGCTCCAGTAAATGGGATTATCACAGACATAGAAAAAGAAAAAGGGGAAATAGCTTTAGTTAATTCAGTAATTGTTTCAATGATTAGTTCCGGATGTTTCCAGATTGAAGCAAATGTTTCTGAAACAGAAGTTGCTAAAGTAGAATTATGGGACAGAGTAGAAATGACTTTGGACGCTTTGGGCCCAGATGAAAAGTTTGTTGGCCAGATTATTAAAATTGACCCAGCCGAGACTGTTGTTTCAGGAGTGATATATTACAAAGTAACTTCTGTTTTTAATGCAGAGGACGAAAGGATAAAGCCAGGCATGACAGTTAATTTAGACATTCAAACAGAGAAAAAAGAAAATGTTTTATACTTGCCTTATTATCTGATCAAAGAAAAAAACGGGGATAAATATGTTTTAGTTATGGAGAATAATGAAGTAAAAGAAAAAATAATTGAAATAGGGCTAGAAGGAGAAAATAGCATAGAGATTATTAGCGGTTTAGAAGAAGGGGAAAGTATAGTTGTTGAAAATTAATTATGTTTATTAAATTAGAGAATATCACCAAGGATTATATTGACGAAGAAGTGATTACCCGTGCTTTGCGCGGGGTTTCTTTTGAAATTGATAAAGGGGAGTTTGTAGCAGTAATGGGTTCTTCTGGATCGGGCAAATCTACTTTAATGCATATTATTGGTTTTTTGGACAAAATGACTCAAGGAGAATATTTTTTTGACGGAGAAAATACTAGTGAATTTGATGATAAAAAATTAGCTGAAATCAGAAATCAAAAAGTTGGTTTTGTTTTTCAGTCATATAATCTTTTAGCCAGGACATCGGTCTGGGACAATGTTCTTTTGCCGACCATTTATATGCCGAATTTGAATAAAAAAGAAATAGAAGATAGGGCAAAGCAGCTTTTGAATAAATTGGGCTTGTTGGAACGATCTAAACATCGGCCTAATCAGCTTTCTGGCGGGGAACAGCAAAGAGTAGCTATTGCGCGGGCATTAATCAATCAACCGCGCTTAATTTTGGCTGATGAGCCTACTGGCAACTTAGACAGCAAGTCTGGCCAGGAAGTAATGGAAGTTTTACAAGATTTGAACAAGGAAGGGCATACTATTTTAATGGTTACTCATGAGAAATATGTGGCTGAATGCGCTCGCAGGATTTTAAATATGAAAGACGGACAGATTGTTCATGATTATGTAGTGGCTCACCAGCATTTAGCTAAGAATGGACTGAAGAAGTGATTATGTATCTATTAAATACCCTTAAATTAGCTTTTCAAAATTTGGCTTTGCAGAAAAGCCGTTCTTTTTTAACTATGCTTGGCATTGTTATTGGCGTAGGCGCAGTTATTTCAATTATGTCTGTTGGAGCAAGCGCTCAAAATTTGCTTTTGGCTCAGGTAAATGCTATGGGTACTAATTTAATTGGCATTTTGCCAGGGGCAGCTGATGAAATGGGTCCGCCAGCAGCTCTTTTTGGCATTGAGATAACCACGCTTAAATATGAAGATGCTTTAGCATTAAAAGAACTGCCTCATGTTTTAGCTATTAGTTCATATATTACAGGACAGGGAACAATGAGTTATTTTAATCAAATAGAAAGCTATAATTACCAAGGAGTAGGACATGACTATACTAAAGTTGAAGATGCTTCAGTAGATTCAGGACGTTTTTTTAGACAAGAAGAGGTTGATAGTTTAGCTAGAGTAGTTGTTTTGGGAAGCGAGGTCAAAGAAAAACTTTTTGGCGAAGATAATCCAATTAATAAAAGAATTAAAATAGAACAAGTTAGTTTTAAAGTAATTGGAGTAATGGAAGAAAGAGGCGTTGTTACTTTCCAAAATCAGGACAAACAGGTTTTTATTCCAATTAAAACAGCTCAAAAATTGCTTTTAGGCGTTGACCATCTGGCTTTTATTCGGGCCAAAGTTGACCATGCTGATAACATTGCTTTGGTTACAAGCAGGATTAAAGAGATACTCCGTTTCCGCCATCATATTAAAGATCCAACCAAGGATGATTTTTCTGTTAGAAACACTGCTCAGGCCCTGGATATTTTAGGCAGCATCACACAGGCTTTAAAAATGTTTTTAGCAGCTGTAGCAGCTATATCTTTATTAGTCGGCGGTATTGGAATTATGAATATTATGTTTGTGGTTGTTAATGAAAGAACCAGAGAGATTGGTTTGCGCAAAGCATTGGGCGCCAAAAGAAAAGATGTTTTAATTCAATTTTTAATTGAAAGCGCTACTATGACTTTGATTGGCGGAATAATGGGTATTGTTTTGGGGATTTTGATTGCTTTAGCAATTACATTAGGAGTAAATTATTTTGATTATGATTGGCAGTTTATTATTACTCCTTTGTCTGTTTTTGTTTCTACTGCAATGGCTATTAGCGTTGGATTAGTTTTTGGCTTGTGGCCAGCTAACAGGGCTTCTAAATTAAATCCAATTGAAGCATTACGGTATGAGTAAAAGTTAATAATATGAACCCGCTTTCCATTATTAAACAATCTCTTACTGCCTTAAAAGCCAATAAATTGCGCAGTTTTTTTTCTATTTTGGGCATTGTTATTGGCGTAGCTGCTGTAGTTATTATTCTTTCCATGGGACAGGGCTTAAAAGGTTTAGTTACTAGTGAAATTGAAGCTTTTGGCCCTAATATTCTTGATATTGCCATTAAAATTCCTGGAGCTGACCAAATGAGCACAGTTATTTCAATGGTCCAAGGCGTAAAAATCACTACTTTAAAGCTTAAAGACGTTAAAGCCCTAAAAGATCAGGATAGATTTCCATATATCAAAGCCGTTAGCGGCCAGTCCATTGCTCAAGAATGGGCTACTTATGGCAGTGAAGAAAAGCAAGTTCTAATTTATGGATGCAGCACGGATTATCCTTTAGTTATGAAAGTAGCTAAAATAGATCAAGGCCGTTTTTTCACTCAAAATGAAGATGATAGCTTATCTAAGGTAGTAGTTTTAGGCAGTGGATTAGTAGAAAAGCTTTTTAAAGAAGAAAACCCTTTAGGGAAAAAGATAAAAATAAAGGGGCAGAATTTTAAAGTTATTGGCACATTTAAGCCGCAAGGCGGAGTAATCTTTGGCGGGATTGATATTAATGATTTTCTATACACTCCTTTGCAAACCACATTAAAAGAAGTTTTAGGAATTGATTATTTATCAGAAATAGTTTTAGATATTGAAGATTCAAGTTATTTGCCACAAGCTATAGAAGAAATATCCCGAATGCTTCGCAAACATCATAATATAAAAGACCCGGAAAAAGATGATTTTCAAATTACAACCATGAAGGAAATATTAGATCAAGTTAATGAAATAAGTGTGATTTTAAATTTGCTTTTGGGATTTTTGGCGGCTATTTCTTTATTAGTTGGCGGAATCGGCATTATGAATATTATGTTGGTTTCAGTAAGCGAGCGGACTAGGGAGATAGGATTGCGTAAATCATTAGGCGCGACAAGAAGAGATATTTTATGGCAATTTTTAATTGAAAGTTTGGTCATTACCAGTTTGGGCGGTTTTATTGGCGCTTTTCTGGGCATAGTTAATTCTTTGTTAGTCGGTCTAGTTATCCAAAGCCAAGGATTGAATTGGCCTTTGGCTATTTCCTGGCTGGCTATTGTTATTGCTTTTCTTGTTTCAATGGCTATTGGCTTGATTTTTGGCATTTATCCAGCCCGCAAAGCAGCCAAATTAAATCCAATTGAAGCATTGAGGAAGGAGTAGACAAAAATAGAAAATTGTGTAGAATAGAATTATGTCAATACAAATTTATTTTATCTTATTGTCTTCTGTTATGGCTCTTTTATTTGCCGGCATTTTGGCTTGGCAAATTAAAAGACAGACAGTTGTTTCTAAAAAAGCCGGACACATTAGCCGAATTATTAGAGATGGAGCTATGTCTTTTCTGAGAATGGAATACAGGATTTTATTCTGTTTTGTTATAGTTATTACAGGACTCCTTTATTATTTTATAAATCCTAAAACAGCTATAGCTTTTATAGTAGGAGCTATTCTAAGCGCTTTGGCTGGACATATTGGCATGAGGATAGCTGTTCTGGCTAATGTTCGAACAGCTGAGAAGTTAAATAAAGATTTTAAATCTGGTTTAAATATTGCTTTTAATAGTAGCAGCGTTATGGCCATGAGCGTTGTTGGCTTGGGTGTTTTAGGAATAACGATTCTTTATATTATTTTCAAAGATCCAGTTATTATTTACGGTTTTGGTTTTGGCGCTTCCAGCGTAGCCTTATTCGCGCGTATTGGCGGCGGCATTTACGCTAAAGCGGCTGACGTAGGAGCTGATTTAATTGGCAAAATAGAATATGGAATTTCAGAAGACGATTTGCGCAATCCAGCTGTTATCGTAAGTAATATAGGCGATAATGTTGGTGATATGGCTGGCGCAGGAGCTGATTTTTTTGAAAGTTACGTAGATAGCATTATTGCAGCAATGGTTATTGGTTCAATAGTGGCAATAGGCGAAAGAGGAATTCTTTTGCCATTGGTTTTGGCAGGAACAGGAATTATTATTAGTCTGATTAGCAATCTTTTTGTTAAAACAAGAAAGGCCAAATCAGATTCAGGTCATAAGGTTTTAAATCAAGGCGTTTGGGCAGCTGCTATTTTAATGGCTATTAGCGCTTTTGTTTTAATTAGATATCTTAGTTTTGGCATTAATATTTTTTACTCATTTCTGGCTGGCTTGTTAGCAGGTTTAATTATTAGTTTGGTTACAGAATACTTTACTTCAAATAAATATTCTTTAACTCAAAAAGTAGCTAAAGCAGCACAAACAGGAGCTGGAACTAATATTATTTCTGGTTTTGCTTTAGGATTATTCAGCACAGTTGTTCCTGTTTTAGCTGTTTCAGCGATAATTTTCTTAGCTTATCAATGGAGCCAATTGTTTGGTATTGCTATAGCAGCAATAGGAATGCTTTCTACTTTGGGAATAACTTTAGCGGCTAATTCTTTTGGACCAGTAATGGATAATGCAACAGGCATTGCTAAGATGGCTGGAATGGACGAAAAAACCATAAAACGGGCTGAAGATTTAGATGCAGTGGGCAACACTAAAGCAACTGTTGGCAAGGGCTTTGCTATTAGCGCAGCTGCCTTAACAGCTTTAGTTCTGATGGTTAGTTATGGACAATTAGTAAATTTACCATTTATTGATTTGTTGAATTATAAAGTGATTATCGGTCTTTTTCTGGGTGGTTTAATGCCTTTTGTTTTTTCTTCTTTTGCTTTGCAGGCAGTTAGTAGGGCAGCTATGGCTATAGTAAAAGAAGTGCGCAGGCAGTTTAAGACAATAAAAGGAATTATGCAGGGTGAAACAGAGCCGGATTATAAAAAGTGTATTGACATAAGCGCTAAGGCAGCTCTTAAGGAAATGATTTTGCCAAGCGTTTTATGTATTTTAGCTCCTGTCTTGGTTGGTTTTCTTTTGGGTCCATCTGCTTTAGCTGGTTTGCTGGTTGGTTCAATTGTTTCTGGTTTTCTTTTAGCTGTAACTATGGCTAATTCAGGCGGAGCTTGGGATAATGCCAAAAAATTTATTGAAGCAGGTAATTTAGAAGGCAGAGGTTCAGACACGCATAAAGCAGCCGTGGTCGGCGATACAGTAGGAGATCCTTTTAAGGACACAGCCGGTCCTTCATTGAATATATTAATTAAATTAATGGCAATTATTGCCTTAATTATCGCGCCATTGTTGTAGAGTTAGGATAGGCATAAGCGGGTGTTTGAGAAAAACACCCGCTTTTTGTTTTAGCCCTTGACAGGTATTTGTTATGGGTATATACTCATAATAACAAATGATTGTTCTGTATTCCAAAGGTCGCGGTCATTTGATATAATAAATTGAAAGTCCCGAAGAAATTCGCTTCCAGCGAATTTTACGGGATCCTCGATTTTGTTGTTCCAACATATGTTGGAAACAAAATCGGGAGAGAATTAATTATGCCTAGATTAAATAAAACAGGTCCTCAAGGCCAAGGTCCAAAGACTGGTCGGGGATTAGGTTCTTGTGCTCCAGATCCAAAAGCTGACAGAAATTTTATGCGTGGCTTTGTTTTTGGCTGTGGTTGTGGTAGAGGTTTTGGCCGTAGCTGGTTTTCTTATAACCCAACAGTAAAAGAAGAAAAAGAAATGCTTACAGATGAAGCAGAAATATTAAAAGAAGAAATTAAAGAAATTCAAAAACGTCTTGAGGATTTGAAAAAGAAAAAATAGTCATTATGACAAGACCTATTAAAAGAAGGTTTATTAGATTTAATCCTGATATAACATATTTTAAACCAAGGGCAGTGCCTCTGCGCGATTTAGAAGAGGTTATTTTGGATGCTGATGAAGTAGAAGCAATTCGGCTTTGTGATTTTAAGAATTTGGACCAAATTGAAGCGGCTGAAAAGATGAAAATTTCTCAAAGCACTTTGCAGAGAATTTTAGTTTCAGCCAGGCAGAAAATAGCAGAGGCCTTGATTAAAGGCAAAGCTATTAGGATAAATAAAATAAACAAAGATGAATAAATGAGTTTAAAAAAAATAGACGAACAACTTAAAAATGTCAGAGATAAGGTTATTAAATGTAAGAAATGTTCTCTGTCTAAAACCAGAATACTTCCAGTTATTGGGCAGGGAGATCATCAGGCAAAAGTTGTTTTAGTTGGCGAAGCTCCTGGATCTAACGAGGACAAAACAGGAGTTCCTTTTTGCGGCGCAGCAGGCGCAATTTTAGATGAACTTTTGAATTCAATTGATTACAAGAGAGAAGACGTGTATATATGCAATATTCTTAAATGCCGGCCGCCAAGCAATCGTAATCCTCAAACAGATGAAATTAAAGCTTGCACTCCTTATTTAGAAGAACAATTCCAAGCTATTAAGCCTCGGATAATCTGTTCTCTGGGTAATTATGCCACGTCATATATTTTAGAAAAATATGGCGAAAAAGAGATTCAAAGCATCGGCCAGATTCATGGACGGGTTTTTGAGATTAAAGCGAATTTTGGCTTGGTTAAAATTATTCCTCTTTATCATCCAGCAACAGTTGTTTATAATCGCAATATGATAGAAATCTTAAAATCAGATTTTAAAATTCTTAAGAAACACGATGAAAAGTAAAAAGACAAAAGTAGTAGTTGGCTTGTCTGGTGGCGTAGATTCGACCGTTGCTTTATTATTGCTCAAAGAACAAGGATATGAGCCAATTGGAGTTTCTTTAAAATATGGTTCATGGAAAAACAAGCATAATTTATTAAAAGAAAATATTTGCTGTTCTGCAGAGTCATTTAATATTGCAAAAAAAGTATGCAACGGATTAAAAGTTCCTTATTATATTATTGATGAGCGTATTGATTTCAAAAAGAAGGTCATGGGTTATTTTTTATCTGTTCTAAAAAATAAAGAAACGCCTAATCCTTGTTTAGTTTGTAATCGTTTGGTAAAATTTAGTAAATTATTTGAATTTGCAAAAAAAAACAATATTAAATATGTTGCCACTGGTCATTATGCCCAAGTCAGGAAAAGCAAAAATGGCAGTTATGAACTTTTAAGAGGCAAAGATAAAAATAAAGATCAGAGCTATTTTTTATGTTTATTAAAACAAAGCCAATTAAAGAATATTATATTTCCTTTAGGCGATTACACAAAAAAAGAAGTTTACAAAATAGCAAAAAGAAATAAATTTAACTTTTTTAGCAAAATAAAACAGAGTCAAGATTTATGTTTTGTAGCCAGTAAATCCATTAAGTTTTATCTTGAAAAAGAAATAGGATTTGAACCAGGCAATACCATAGATGGCAAAGGAAATATTTTAGGAAAACATCAAGGATTGCATTTTTATACAATTGGCCAGCGCAAGGGCATTAATTTGCCAAACGGCCCTTGGTGGGTAAGTAGTTTAAACAAAAAAAAGAATCAATTAATAGTGACTAATAAAGAAAACGATCCAGCTCTTTTTTCTAAAACAATTTTAATTTCTAATCCACATTTTATTTCCAGCCAAGTATTACAAAAAACAATCAGAGTTAAAGCAAAAATACGCTTTAACCAATCATTAGCTCCAGCCAAGTTATATGTTGAAAACCAAGGATCTGAGATTAAATTGATTTTTGACAAGCCGCAAAAAGCAGTTTGTCCGGGTCAATACGCAGTTTTTTATAAAGGAGATGTTTGTTTAGGCGGAGGTGTAATAAATTAAATAAAACTTCGTATTCTAAAATTTCTTCGCGCTTTACCCTAAAGGGCTCCGACGCGTCTTCAGAAATTTCAGAATACTCGTTTTAAATATGAAAAAATTTATAGTTATAATATTGATATCATTTGTTGTCTTAGGAGCAGCTAATTTTGCTTTGGCGCAGGAAAATAAAGAAAAAACAGTTGATATATATTTTTTCTATGGCGATACTTGTCCTGTTTGTAAAAAAGTCAAAGTGCTTTTAGAGAGTTCGATAAAAGAATATCCTTTATTTGAAATCAAATCATATGAAGTTTTTGGTAATAAGGAAAATGCTAAATTCTTTCTGCAGCTCCTTGAATCCTGCGGAGAAGAAAAAATAGTGAGGGTGCCGGTTGTGTTTATCGGCGACGAGATAATCAGAGGATATTTAAGCGATGGGACAACTGGACAAATTATTGAAAAAGCTATTAAAAATTGTTCAGAAAAAGAATGCCCCAATCCTTTAGATAAGATAAATCAATGTGATATTTGTGAATGCCAAGACAATGAAGAATTATGTGAATGTGATCAGCCTTGCGCTTGTAAGGAAGACACAAAGAATGAACAGATTATTGATTATCCCCTTATCGGCAAGATTAATCTTTCTAAATTATCTTTGCCTGTTTTGACTGTTCTTGTGGCTGCTCTTGACGGATTTAATCCCTGCGCAATGTGGGTTTTACTTTTTTTAATTGCTTTGCTTATTAATGTTCAGTCCAGAAAGAAAATGTGGATAGTTGGCGGAACATTTATTGCTGTTTCAGGAATTGTTTATTATCTTTTATTAGCTGCTTGGCTTAATTTGTTTTTAGCTATCAGTTATGTTACTTTAACTAGAATTATAATTGGATTATTGGCCCTTGCTCTTGGTATCTGGCAAATTAGAAAGTTTATTCTTTTTAAGCCGGGAGTTTGCGAAGTAGCTCCAGAAAGCAGTAAATGGAATGAAAAATTATCTTCTAAGGTTAAACAAGTTGTTCAATCAAAGACATTGCCAGCTACTATTCTCGGAATTATTATTTTAGCTTTTGGCGTTAATTTTATTGAATTTTTCTGTTCAGCTGGCTTGCCTGCAATTTATACTAAGATACTATCTTTAAGCCAGTTAAGCTCTTTTGGTTATTATTTATATCTCTTGCTTTATACTCTTGTTTTTATGCTTGATGATTTGATTATTTTCAGCATAGCCGTAATTACTTTAAGTAAAATTGGCTTTACAGAAAAATATATTAAATACAGCACTTTAATTGGAGGTTTATTAATTTTAATTTTAGGAATACTATTGATTTTTAAACCCGACTTATTAATGTTCGGGTAGTATGTTATAATAAAAGCATGAAGAATATAAAGGAAATTACAAAAGAGGAATTGGACACTATTAAAGTAGTTACTTTTGATATTGATGGAGTAATCGCGCCGACTGGCACTGAAATCAGAGAAGAAGACGGGGGAACTAAGCTATATATGGAATCAAAGCCATTGTCAGAGAAATTTATAGAAAATCTGGAAAAACTGGAAAAATATGTTCAATTAAATTTTTCTTCAGGCCGAAACATTCTTTATCTCAAAAGTTTGGTCAATGAAATTTTTGATGAAAAAACTATTCTTCAAGCGGAAAATGGAAGCATAACTTGGCTGAATAATAAAATAACTCATCCAATTTATTCAGATGAGTATTTTAACCAATTAAGGGATTTAAAAGAAAAAATCAGAAAAATGAAAAAGAATGATAAAAGAATTAGGGGATTTGAACCAAAATTATTTATTTTAACTGTTCATTGCGAACAAATGGAAGAAATACCGAATTTAGTTAAAAAAGTAGCAGGAGATAATTTATATTGCCTTTGGACTAATGAGGGGTATGATATTGGCAATAAAGAAACGTCAAAGGGGCAAGCAATTCTGAATTTGGCTGAAGAATTAAATATTGAGCCAAAACAGATTATGACTACTGGCAATAATTACAATGATGCGGAGATGTTAAAAGTTGGCAAAGGAGTTTCAGTAGCGCCGGATAGAGTTGAAGCAGAGTATTTTATTGAGCATAAGCCAGAAGAATTAGGCGGGGAATTACTGGTAGAGTTTTTACTTGATTATTATATCAAAAAAGAACAGTTCTCGATTTCAAACTAGTAAGGTCTTATAATGTTTATATATGTTTTAAGGAATATTCAGGGGCTGTTATAGAAAAATGCGTTTCTCCATTGCCAAGTCATCCTGAGCCAGCAGGCGAAGAATGACAGGGGGAGTTTAATATGATTAATATGAGTTCATTCTATTGTCTTATCCGTAAGTTATCCACATATACAATTTGACGGAAATCCTTTATAATATAGATAAATATAGACAAGAAATAGCAGAAATTTATTCTTAATTTCTTTGTTTCTAGAAGGGCGAATTCTTTAATTTTTTAAAAAAGAAAAAGTTTCTTATGTCCAAAAAATATTATTTTAATATACACAAACAAAGAAAAACAGCAATTAACTCTGTATTTGCTTTAATTTTAATGTTATTAATGTTTGTTAATTCATTTATATACTTTACATCTGATGTTTATGCGCAAGAAGAAATAACTAGGCTGGGGGAATCAATAGCTAATTTTGGTCAATCAGTAAGCAATATTCAAAACACAGCAACTAAATTCACATTTAATCAAGTCCAGAATGCAAAAGAAATATCAAGCAATGCATCGAACACAATTAAGAGCGCTATCAACAATGCTTTTGCATTCTGTAAAAATAAAGCAAGTAAAGTGAAAAACAAAATCACAAACAAAGCTATTCAAACAAAAAATTATTTATCATCCAATATATCTAATTTATTTACCTCATCAGAACAAAGCAACCAACCACAACAACTAACAATTACCAATGAAGGACAAGTAAGTATTAAAAACATAGAGAATGTAACACAAATAGAACAAGTGACACAAGTAGAAAAGGTTATTAAAACAACAACCTTGTTAAATGAAATAGTAAATCCAGCAGATTTAACATCAATAAACAATGAACTTGATTCCTTATCGGGCAAAATAGATAATCTTGCAAATCAGATATCAAACAAAATTAATTACTCAACGCCATCATACGCGCCTGTGTCAGTATCTTCATCGGGAATCCAAGTTTCTGGTCATTCTTTGCTTTCTTCTTTGAATGTTTCTGGTTCAGGAAGCATAGGCGGCTCTTTATCAGTAAGACAGAATTTCTCAATAGGCAATACCAAGGACAATATTACTCCTACCTTTAATGTTTACGCTGATTCTACTTTTAACAATTCGGCGTCTTTTAACAGCGGATTAAGCGCTACTACTTTATCTGTAAGTGGAGATACTACCATCACGGGCGCTTTAACATTAGCAACATCAACAATAGCCCAATTAACAATAACTAATGACTTATTAGTAAGCGGGAATGCAACAACTACAGGAAGCTTTTACATAGGAGCAGATTTAAATGTAGTAGGTGATATGGGTATTCTAGATACAGATGTACCTGATACAATAACAGCTTCTAATTATCTTCTTTTAACAGGAGGAACATTAACAGGCGGATTAACAATGCTCACCACAACATCAACTAATTCAACTTCTACTAATCTATACATATCAAATGATTTAACAGTAGGAGGCAATTCTTCTTTACAAAAAGCAACTTCAACATTTTTATACGCTTCAGGAGACATAACTTCAGGAGGCAGTTTCTATGGAAGCTTAACTGGCAACGCTGATACAGCAACTAACTTAGCTGATTACTCATCAGCTTATACATGGACAGGAATTAACACATTCTCAAGCGATGTCAGAATCACAGGAGCATTGCACGCAACAACAACTGACTTTGACTTATTGATGGTTAATGGAAGCGCGACAAC
>JABMPX010000010.1 GCA_013203625.1 Parcubacteria group bacterium
ATCCCCGTCTTTCTAATTCAATAAAAATCAGCTGATCGGCTTTTTCCACCTGGCGGAGAGGGTGGGATTCGAACCCACGGTCGCCTAGGGCGACAATGCTTTTCGAGAGCATCCCATTCAACCACTCTGGCACCTCTCCATGATGTGGGCGGTGAGGGATTCGAACCCCCGACCTCCTCGGTGTAAACGAGGCACTCTAGCCAACTGAGCTAACCGCCCATATATTAAGTAATTCTACCAGAAATTTTTGAAAAATTCCAGAGTATGATATAATATTTTTATGTTTAAATCATTAGAAAAGAAATATTTTGATAGGCCTTTATCGCAGGGCTTTGTTTGTTTATATACTGGGAAGACAATCGTGATGATTGCTTCTGCTATGTTAGGGATATTCCTACCAATTTTTTTGTATGAACTTTTTAAGCAGAATTTTCAAATGGTTGTTATTTATTACGGTCTTGGTTATTTTTTTTATGGGGTATTTGTTAGTATTGGAGGCAAGTTTTTAAATAAATTTGGATTTAGAAGATCTTTGCGTGTGAGTGTTTTATTTGGAGCTCTTTTTTATATTACCTTTTACTTTATAGATCAGGACAATTGGAAATACTTAATTATACTTTCTTTATTTATTATAGTGCTTTACCGTTTGTTTTATTGGCTGCCTTATCATGTTGATTTTGCCAAGTTTACATCCCGGAAAGACAGAGGCAGACAAGTGAGCATGTTAAATGCTACCCGTTTGATTTTTGGAATATTTATTCCTTTAATTGCAGGTTTTGTTATCATGCGTTTCGGTTTTGATGTTCTTTTTGTTATTGCGATTATCCTTTATTTTGTTTCAGGCATTCCTTATTTAACTATTCCTCATACAAGAGAGAGATTTAGCTGGACATGGAAACAAACATGGCAAGAGTTTTTTTCAAAAAAAAGAAGAAAAATAAATTTGGCTTATGTAGCTGATGGCGCTGAAAACGTTATAGGAGTAGTTGTCTGGCCAATTTTTATTTATCAGCTTTTAAATGGTAATTATTTTCAGGTCGGGGCTATTTCTACTTTAATTATCGGTATTACTGTAATTATACAGCTTATTTTGGGAAAATATATTGATGTTGAGTCCTCTCAAGAAAAAGTTTTAAAATGGGGAAGTTTTTTCTATTCCATTGGCTGGATAATTAAAATTTTTATTTCAACTGCTTTTCAAATTTTTGTTGTTGGAACTTATCATGGTATAGCCAGTATTTTTCTTCGTACTCCTTTTGACGCCTTAACTTATGAAATAGCAGCTGATCAAGAGCATTATGTTGACGAATTTACAGTTTTGCACGAAATGGCCCTTCAATTAGGCAGAAGTTTGATGATTATATTAGTTATTCTTATTTCTTTATATTTTGCTATTCAATGGGTTTTTATTTTAGCTGCTTTAGCAACTATTGTTTTTAATTTACTTCAAAGAAAAGAAGCGAAACTGATTTGATTATTAAAAAAAAGAAAATGAAACAAAATCTTTGGGATAGCATAAGAAAAGTTCATTTTATCGGTATTGGCGGAATTGGCGTATCAGCTTTAGCGCGGATGATGTTATTATTAGATAAAAAAGTAGTTGGTTCTGACTTATCAGAAGGATTTGTTTTAAAAAGAATTAAAAAACTAGGCGGTGAAATTTTTATTGGCCATAAAGATTCAAATCTTGCCAAAGACACAGACATTGTTATTTATTCTCCTGCTATTAAAAAAAATAATCCAGAATTAATTCAAGCAAGAAAATTTAATATTCCTGTTTACTCATATCCTGAAGCACTTGGATTAATTTCAAAAGATAAATATACAATTGCAGTTTCAGGCACTCATGGCAAAACAACCACAACAGCTATGATTGCTGAAATTATGATTGCTGATAAAAAAGATCCTACAGTAGTAGTAGGTTCTTTTTTAAATAGGCAAAAAGATAATTTCGTTTTGGGCAAAAGCAAGTATTTTATTGTTGAGGCATGTGAATACAAAGAATCTTTTTTAAATCTTGAGCCAGATATTTTAGTAATTACGAATATCGACAATGACCATCTTGATTATTTTAAAACAATAAAGAATATCCAAAAAGCATTTGCTAAGTTAATAACAAAAATTTCAAAAGATGGTTTTATAATCTGTAATCCAAATAATGAGAAGATAAAACAGACATTGTTAATGACAGACAAAAAAGCAAAAATAATTGATTACACAAGAGAAAAATTAGGCATTGAATTAATAATTCCTGGTGAGCATAACATTCAGAACGCAAAAGCAGCTTTAGCTGCAGCAAAAATAATAGGCATAAAAAAAGAACAAATAGAAAAAGCGCTTAAGAAATTTTCTGGCACTTGGCGCAGATTTGAGTATAAAGGGAAAACAAATAAAGGCGCATTAGTCTATGATGATTATGCCCATCATCCAACAGAGGTTAAAGCAACGCTCAAAGCGATTAAAGATAAATTTTCTAATAAAAAAATTATTGTTATTTTCCAGCCACATTTGTATTCCAGGACAAAGTTTTTCTTAAATGATTTTGCAAAAAGTTTTGACAATGTGAACCAAGTAATTATTACAGATATTTACGCGGCTCGCGAGAAGAATGATAAAAGCATTCATGCCAGGGATTTGGCCAAAGAAATCGGCAAATACAATAATAATGTCCAATATATATCTAATTTTTCAGACATAGAACGATATTTAGAAAATAAAGCAGATAAAAATAGTGTTATTATTACAATGGGCGCCGGAGATGTTTATGAAATCGGGGAAGGGATCATTAAATATTAAATAGTAACAAAGTAGTATGATAATAAAAAACCGCTGAAAGCGGTTTTTATTGTGCCCAGGGCGGGATTTGAACCCGCACGACCTTGCGGTCATAGGCCCCTCAAGCCTACATGTCTGCCGATTCCACCACCTGGGCTATTTTTTTCCCGACGCGAGGTCGGGATCCCGATTTTACATCGGGACTTTTTTAATCTCAGTTTTTTGTTCTATCTCTTTTTTCTTTAGAACAGGTTCTTTTTTAGTTGGTTTTCCGATTATTTCTTTAAGTCGGGATTGTTTGGCTGATTTGTCACGGATATAATAAAGTTTTGCTCGTCTAACTTTGTGTTTTTTAATTACTTCTATTTTTTCAATAAAAGACGCGTGAATAGGGAAAATTCTTTCTACGCCAACTCCTTGACTGATTTTCCGAACAGTAATAGTAGCATTGATGCCTTTCCCGTGTTTGCAAGCAATAACTAAACCTTCAAAGATTTGAATTCTTTGCTTATCTTTTTCCTTAATTTTTTGATGGACCTGTATAGTATATCCAGATCTAATTTCAGGAATATCTTTTTTTAATTGTTTCTTATTAAATAAATCAAGTTTGTTCATAAATTTTGTAAAACACTTTTTAAATCTTTTGGCAAATCTAATTTGAATTCCATTATCTTACCATTAGGCAATTTAAATTTCAAGTAAAAAGCATGTAAAAATTGACGATTTAAATTTTCCGCCAAAGATTGTCTTTTAAATTTATATTGCTTGTCTCCAGCAACAGGATGACCAATAGAGGCCAAATGAATCCTTATCTGATGAGTACGGCCAGTTTTAATAGAAACTTCTAATAATGTATAATCTTTAAATCTTTTAATAACTTTATATTCTGTCCATGCTTTTTGAGATTTTTCATCTAATAACGCGCTTCTTTTTCTATGATCTTTTTTAGATAGGCTGATTGATTTTGTTATTGTCCCTTTTTTGTCTTTAACTTTTCCATGGACTAGAGCTATATATTTTTTAACAATTTTCCTGTCTTTAAATAAATTCTTAAAATATTCAAAAGATTTATTATTTTTAGCTATAACCATTAAGCCAGAAGTGTCTTTGTCTAATCTATGAACAATGCCAGGCCGTAAAGAATCATCACCAACATTTTTTATTTCTGGATACTCATCAAGCAATTGATTAACTAAAGTATCATTTTGTCCTGGCCTAATTGGATGAACAATTAAACCAGCCGATTTGTCAATTACAATAATATCGTTATCTCCGTAGATAATTTTCATGTGGACCGAACAGGACTCGAACCCGCCACCTCCGCAGTGCAAGTGCGGCGCTCTACCAGATGAGCTATCGGCCCATGTAATCATAAAATACCAGAATTTAAGCCAAAAAGCAAGTACAATAAAATACTCGCATAACGAGTATTTTTATCTTAGTGGGCTCAGCAGGGATTGAACCTGCGACCTCATCGATGTCAACGATGCGCTCTTCCACTGAGCTATGAGCCCATAAAATCATGTGTGGGCGTGCTAGGACTCGAACCTAGGACCTAGGCCTTATAAGGACCCCGCTCTAACCACTGAGCTACACGCCCTTTATAACCAATTGTATTTTAAATTAAACTTTCTTTTTTATCAATGACCGAGCTCACTAATTGATCTAACAATTCTTCTTTCTTCAAGTCCTGCTTGTAAAAAATCATTTTTTTTATGCGATCCGCTTAACACACCAATAAAATCTATATTTACATGTTTAGCAATTTCATAATCATAAACTGTATCGCCAATATAAATAATATTTTTTCTGTTAATTTGCCGTTTATTAAGAAATGCAAGGGTTTCTTGAAAACAATTTGGATGAGGTTTAACATATTTGCTATTTTCCGGAGTTTGAATGAAAGAAAAAAGATCATCAGGAATTCGTAATTTCTTTATATGCGCTTGGAGAGAATACTTATCTCTGCTGGTTAGTATAGTTAGCAAATATCCAGAATTTTTAAGGGATTTTAACGTTTCTAACGATCCATTAATCAATAAAAAGTCAACATTTTTATCAAAGTTAATATATTCTGCTATAAATTTATCGCTATCAATCTCAGGCCAAATTTTTTGAATTACATCTGGCCAATGAAGACCCCATAATTTTTTCAATTCTTGTTTCGCTGGTATTCTTAAATTTTTTTTATGAGCAAAACAAATATGAGATTCTATACTTTTATCAGTTGTGTCTAAAATTGTTCCATCCCAATCAAATGTTAGCGCTTTAATAGCATTATCTATCTTCATAATCAAACTTTCTTTTTCATCAACTTTTCAAATTCTTTTCTTTCAATGACTTCTTTTTTAATAAGCACTTTAGCAATCTGATCTAATTTTTTTCTTTTTGCTGTAAGAATTTTTTTAGCTGTATGTTCAGCATCATCAATAAACTTGGTTACTTCTTTATCAATCTGGCCGGCTATTTCTTCAGAATAGTCCTTTTCCGTAGCAATCTCTCTTCCTAAAAAGATTAATTCTTCTTTCCCGCCAAAAGTTCTTGGACCTAACTTTTTGCTCATGCCATATTTAGTTACCAAACGCATGGCTAATTCCGTGGATTTTAACAAGTCGCTGGAAGCGCCAGTAGTTAGTTCGTCAAAAACCAATTCTTCAGCCACATAACCGCCTAAGAGCACAGCTAACTCATCTATAAATTCAGAACGGCTGTGCAAGTGCCTATCTTCAATTGGTATTTTTAATGTATATCCAGCAGCCACGCCACGAGCAATAATGGAAACTTTTTGAATTGGATCAGTATGAGTTAGCGAGGCTGCTACTAAGGCATGGCCAGCTTCATGAAAAGCAGCGATTTCTTTTTCTTTTTTAGAAAGAATATGGCTTTTTCGCTCTGGGCCTAAAAGAACCTTTTCAATACATTCGCGCAATTCATCCTGTCCAATTTTTTTCTTATTCCTGCGGGCAGTTAAGATAGCTGCTTCATTGACTATATTAGCCAAATCAGCTCCAGAGAATCCAGGCGTTCTCTCAGCAATTTCTCGTAGATTAACATTTTCTTCCAAAGGCTTATTTCTGGCGTGAATTTCAAGAACGCTTTTTCTATCTTTAATATCTGGTAAGTTTAAAAGAATTCTTCTGTCAAAACGACCAGGCCTAAGCAGCGCTGGATCTAAAACATCTGGACGATTTGTTGCTGCTAATAGAATAATGCCAGTATTAGGATCAAAACCATCCATTTCCACTAAGATTTGATTTAATGTTTGTTCTCTTTCATCATTGCCGCCGCCTAATCCGGCTCCTCTTTGTCTTCCAATAGCGTCAAGCTCGTCTATGAAAATAAGGCAGGGCGAATGTTTTTTTGCTGTTTGGAATAAATCTCGAACCCGCGAGCTTCCAACACCGACAAACATTTCTACAAATTCTGAACCAGATACGTTAAAAAAAGGAACATTGGCTTCAGTGGCAATAGCCCGGCCAAGAAGTGTTTTGCCTGTGCCAGGAGATCCGACTAATAAAACTCCTTTGGGAATTTTGGCTCCTAAATCAACAAACTTCTTTGGATTTTTTAAAAAATCAACTATTTCGTTTAATTCTTCTTTAGCTTCTTCAAGCCCAGCCACATCCTTAAAGGTTGCTCTGTTCTTTTTGTCTTTAGGATTAATTAAACGAGCTCGTGAACGGCCAAAAGTGAGAGCTTGCATCTGTCCTCGCTTAGCTCCGCGAAACATAAACCAAAGGAAAAAACCGATAATAAGGAGAGGCAAAAGGAATGGAAGAACATTTCCTAACCAAAAAGCCGTTCCACTTTCTCCTTTTATTTCCAAATTAACTAATTTTAATTTTTCTGAATCAAGCCCATAATTTTTTAAAGATTCAGTTAAAGAAGTTTCTTTTTCTTTAGTAGCTACTTCTTTTTCTCCATCTTTTAAATCAATTTCTAATTTATCACCTCTAATAATAATAGTTGAAATTTGTTCTTGATTAATTTGTTCGACTAATTGGCTTAAAGAAATTTCTTTTGGCTCTTGAGCAGGGTTATTAAGTAAAGTAAAAAGCCCGGCAATAGTTAAAAATGCTAGAAATGTAATAAGCAGGTTTTTAAATAAATACTTCATGCTAATTTTAAGGACATTTTATGTGTTTCTGGCGATAGAAACAAAATTTCAAAGTTATATGATTGGCCTATTTTAAGAATATCTTCCATTTGTTGGTTCTGTTTAGAAAATTCTGAAATATGAGATAAACCATAAATGTTTTTGTCTATTTGGATAAAAGCTCCCAAAGGACCGAATTTCGTTACTTCTCCTTTTACTGTCTGGCCAATTTTATATTTCTTTTCAATGTTCTCCCAAGGATCTTTTTTAAGCGCCTTTATAGAAAGGGAAACTTGTCCATTCTGGATATTAATGATTTTTGCTTTGACTTTGTCATTTTCTTTGAGAATTTGACTTGGATGTTCAATTATTTGCCAGGACAATTCAGATATATGAACTAATCCTTCTAAGCCGTCGTCAAATTTAATAAAAGCGCCAAAATTAGTTAGAGAAACAACAGTTCCTTCAACTATATCTTCCTTTTTATATTTCTTTAAACTCTCTGTTAATTTTTTTTCTTCAGATGCTTTTTCTGAAACAACTAATTTATCATTTTTTTTGTCTAAACTGATAATTTTGACTGGCATTTTCTTTCCAATGAATTTATTAAGTTCTTGAAGAATTTTATTCCTATCGCCATTTTCTACGTGTGGATAATTTTTAGAAGACAATTGAGAAACTGGCAGAAAACCAATCAACCCAGATAATTCAATAACTAAACCTCCCCGATTAGCTTCAATTACTCTAGCTTCAGTTGTTTCACTTGATTGTTTTTTTGCTTCAAGGTCACTCCAGATTTTTTCTAGATTAGCTTCTTTAAATGAAAGTTCAACATATCCATCTTCGTTTTCCGAATCTAAAACTAAAGCAGAGATTTTTTCGCCTATTTTCAGTTCCTTAAAAAGAGTTGTATTTTCTCGCAGTTCTCCGCCATAAATAATACCAGTTCCTAATGGCCCTAGTTCTAGAATAAGCTCATTCTTGCTTATTTTAATAATACATCCTTCAATTAAATCTCCAGCTTGTGGCAGCCGAAGGGACTTCTCGTCATCTGTTAACAATTTTTTCATTGTTTTGGAATCTTCTTTAATTTTAGTCATATTCAGAGTATAGCCCAAGATTATTAGCTTGGCAAGAGAAGAGATATATGATAAAATGCTATTAACAATTAATTATTTTTATGACTATAAATTGGTATGGCCATTCCTGTTTTAAAATTACTAATCAAGGAGGCCATTTAACTATTATTATAGACCCCTTTGACAAGGGCATTGGATTAACTCCGCCACGCGGCGCGGCTGATATTGTTATTGTTTCCCACGACCACAATGACCATAATAATATCAAAGCGATTAGCAACAAGCCGTTTATCATTAACAATCCAGGAGAATACGACATTAAAGGAGCTAGAATTATTGGCTGTACAGGTTTTCATGACAAGAAAAAAGGAGAAGAAAGAGGTTTAAATACAATTTATTTAATAAAAGTAGATAAAATTCGCCTTTGCCATTTAGGCGATTTTGGTCAAGAGAAATTAACTGATAAACAATTAGAAGCAATTGGCCATGTTGATGTTTTAATGATTCCTGTTGGCGGGACTTATACAATAGACGCTCGGGAGGCAGCCAAAATAGCCAAACAAATTGAACCGCATTTGATTGTTCCAATGCATTATAAAATGCCTGGTTTAAAAATTAATTTGGCTGGATTAGATGAATTTTTAAAAGAGATGGGAATAGATAAAAAGCTATTAGTAGAAAAAATAACTATTAAAAAGAAAGATCTAATTGGCAAAGAAATGGAAGTAGTAGTATTTAAGATATAAAATGTTCTTACTGGATTTTTTAGAAAAAATTCAAAAAAAGCCGCGTTATGTCCGTATCCAGATTTTATGGCTGGCTGTTTTTGTTTGTATGTGTTTAATTTTTTTTCTTTGGGTTGTTTCTTTGAAAAGTTCATTAATGGTTGCAGATGAAGTTTCTCAAACTTCAACGGAGACAAAAAAAGAAACAACTTCTCTTAAAAATGCGTTTAAGGCAAGCATAGGGGCTTTTTTCGAAAAAGATTTAGAAGAGGAATTAGAGCAATCAGATAATCAAATTGAGCCAGAAAGAAAATCAGAAAAAATTAAGCCAATCAAACTGCCTTTAAGCTATTAATAAATAAAGCAATGGAAAAAACAAATAAAGAAGAAAAAAAGAAAACAGAGATAGGCAAGGTGATAAAACGTCCAATTACTGAAGAAATGAAAGATTCATTTTTGGACTATGCTATAAGTGTAATTGTAGCTAGGGCCTTGCCAGACGTACGCGATGGTCTTAAGCCAGTCCATCGCCGTATTTTGTATGCCATGCATAGAATGGGGTTGACCAGTTCAGCTAAGTATAGAAAATCAGCTACTATTGTTGGAGAAACATTAGGCAAGTATCATCCTCATGGAGATACGGCTGTTTATGAATCAATGGTAAAAATGGCGCAAGATTTTCATGCTCGATATCCATTAGTTCATGGACAAGGTAATTTTGGCTCAATGGACGGAGACAGCGCAGCAGCAATGCGATATACTGAGGCAAAATTACATAAGATTGCCGAAGAAATGTTATTAGACATTGATAAAGAAACAGTTGACTGGACGGATAATTATGATGGGACAAGAAAAGAGCCAATTACTTTACCAGCTAAATTGCCGCAATTACTTTTGAATGGCTGTATGGGCATAGCAGTTGGCATGGCGACTAATATCCCGCCTCATAATTTAGGAGAAATAGTTGATAGTGTTATTTTTCTGATTGACCATCCCAAAGCAACAGTCACAGATCTTTTCCAATTTGTTAAAGGGCCTGATTTTCCAACTGGAGGAGAAATCTATAATCGATCGGGAATGATTCAAGCATATAGCACTGGCAGGGGCCCAATTGTTAATCGCGCTAAAACAGAAATTATTGAAAGAAAAGCTGGCAAATTTCAGATTCTTATCCACGAAATGACTTATGGAGTTAATAAGGCCAACTTAATTACTAGAATAGCGGATTTAGTTAAAGACAAAAAGATTCAAGGAATTAGAGATGTCCGCGATGAATCAGACAAAGACGGCGTTAGAATAGCAATTGATTTAAAAAATGATGCTTTCCCTCAGAAAATACTTAATCAGCTTTTCAAGCTCACTGACTTACAAAAGACCTTTCATTTAAATATGCTTGCCTTAATTAATGGCTTGCAGCCTCAAGTTTTATCTTTAAAAAATGTTTTAGAAGAATATATTAAACATCGCAAAGATGTTGTTACTCGCCGGGCTAAATTTGAATTAAAGCAGGCCAAAGAAAGAGCTCATATTTTAGAAGGATTAAACAAAGCAATTGACCAGATTGATGCGGTTATTAAGACGATTAAAGAATCAGCTGATAAAGAAATCGCTCGTAAAAGTTTAATCAAAAAATTTAAACTAACTAATCTGCAGGCAATAGCTATTTTGGAAATGCGATTACAAGCTTTAGCTGGATTAGAGAGAAAGAAAATTAAAGATGAATTAGAAGAAAAGAAACAATTAATCAAGGAATTAGAGGTTTTCTTAAAGAGTCGGCAAAGAATTTTAGGAAAGGTTAAAAAAGAATTAAAAGAAATTAAAGAAAAGCATTCTGACGAGAGAAAAACCAAAGTTTATAGCCGGGCTGTTGGCCAGCTTACTGAAGAAGAATTAATTCCAAAAGAAGAATGTATTATTATGTTAACTAAAGGTGGCTACATTAAAAGAGTAAATCCGCAGGATTATCGGTCGCAAAAAAGAGGCGGCAAGGGAACAGTCGCTATTAAGCCTAGAGAAGAAGATGTAGTCGGACATTTCTTATCTGCTTCAACTCATGACAATATTCTATTTTTTACTGACCAAGGCAGAGTTTTCCAAGCCAAGGCATATGAAATTCCGGAAGCCAGTAGAATTGCCCGGGGGCAAGCAGTTGTTAATATTCTGCAATTAGCTTCCCAAGAAAAAATTACTGCTATTCTCAATGTAAGCAAAGAGCGAGATATGAAGTATTTGGTAATGTCTACAGAGAATGGTATAATTAAAAGAACAAAAGTTGAAGAATTTGGCAACGTTAGACGGACTGGATTAATAGCTATTAATTTAAAGAAAGGGGATAGGTTGAAATGGGCTCATCTTGCTTCTGGACAAAACGAAATTATTTTAGTTACTGCCAAAGGCCAAAGTATTCGTTTCAAAGAAAGCGATGTTAGGTCAATGTCTCGGGCCGCTGCTGGAGTAAGGGGAATTAACTTGAGAGAAAACGACAAATTAGTTAGAATGGATATTATAGAAAAGAATGCAGAAAAAGAAGGAGTAAAAATATTAGTAATAACTAAAAATGGATTTGGCAAGAAAACATATTTAAAATATTATAAGATACAGAAAAGAGGGGGCATAGGCATTAAAACTGCTAAAATAACCGATAAGACAGGTGATATTGTAGCTAGCCAAATTTTAGGAGATAATCAGGAAGATTTAATCGCTATTTCTCAAAAAGGGCAGGTAATCAGGACTAAACTTAAAAGCATTTCTTGTTTAGGCAGGGCCACACAAGGAGTTAAAGTTATGAAAATGAGTCAAGGAGATGAAGTGGCTTCAATAGCTTGTATATAATTTATAATTTATGACAGAAAACGTTAATGGCTTTTTTAAGCCAGAAGAAATTTTAAGCCAATTAGATATTCGCAATAATATGATTGTGGCCGATTTTGGCTGCGGAGGCGGTTTTTTTAGTATTCCAATAGCTAAAATAGTTAATCAAGGGCAGGTTTATGCCTTAGATGTGGTTAAAGAAAATTTAGAAGCGGTTAAAAGTAAAGCTGAATTAGAAGAAGTTATCAATATTAAAACAGTTCATTGTAATTTAGAAATTTCTGGTTCTTCAAAAATAGATGATGATTCAATAGATTTGGTAATTTTACGCAATATTTTATTTCAATCGCAAAAAAAGATAGAAATCATTAAAGAAGCAAAAAGAGTTTTAAAAAGCGCAGGCCAATTAGTTTTGATTGAATGGATTAAAGATTCTTCTCTGGCTCCAAAACAAGGATGGTTCATTTCAAAAGAAGAAGTTCAGCAATTAACAGAAAATGAGGGATTAATTTTAGATAAGGAATTAAGCATGGACAATCAGCATTATGGTCTAGTTTTTAAATTATAATTATGCCTAAAAGAAAAATTGTCATTATTATCTTGATTGCTCTTTTATGTGTTTTTGGATTAGTTTTTGTTTTATTTGGGCTTGGCAGCAAAGAGCCGGTTAAAGATGTAGAACTGGAATTTTGGGGAGTATTTGACGATGCGGATGTTTATGAGTCCTTTATTAACGATTTTAACAAGGAATATCCTAGAATTGAAATTGAATATCATAAAAAAATTAGTTCAACTTACGAAAAAGATTTACTTGAAGCAATGGCCAGCGGTCGGGGCCCAGATATTTTTATGCTTCATAATACATGGCTGCCTCGCTATGAAGATAAAATTTGGGCAGCTCCGTTAGAATTGATTACTTTTAAAGAGGTCCAGGATAATTTTGTTGATGTAGTTGTTAATGATTTTATAATAGACAATTATGTCTGTGCTTTGCCTTTAAGTGTTGACACTTTAGCTCTTTATTATAATAAAGATATTTTTAATACAAATGGCATTCCTCAGCCAGCAGAAACTTGGGAAGATTTTTTATCTGATGTGGAAAAAATAACTGTTAAAGATGAACGGGGGAATATTATTAAAGCAGGAGCCGCTTTAGGTACAGCACGCAATATTAACCGTTCAACTGACATCCTTTCTCTTTTAATGCTTCAGTCAGGCGCTCAAATGGTTAATTCAGAAAAGACAAAAGCAATTTTTGATGAATCAGTTGATTTTGACGGAGAAAATTTTTGTCCTGGACAAAGAGCCTTTGAATTTTATACTGATTTTACTAATCCGTTAAAATCAGTCTATACCTGGAATACTCGGATGCATTATTCAATTGATGCTTTTTATGAAGGCAAAACAGCAATGATGTTTAATTATGCTTATCATTTTCCGACTGTCCAGACAAAAGCGCCATATTTAAACTTTGATGTAGCTTCTATGCCTCAAATTAAGGGTTCAATAAAGGATATTAATTACGCTAACTATTGGGGATTAACAGTTTCTCATAATTGCCAAGACAGCAGAGAAGCATGGCAGTTTATTGTTTGGCTGACTAATAAAGAAAATAGCCAAAAATATTTAGAAATAACCAAAAGGCCAACAGCTCGGCGAGATTTAGTTTTTTGGCAGAAAGACGACCCAGACATGGGCATTTTTGCGGAACAGGCGCTAACTGCCTATTCCTGGTATCAGGTGGATAACTCAAGTATTGAAACTGTTTTGGCTGATATGATAGAATCAGTAGTATTAGGCGAGGCAACCATTAGAGAGGCAATTGAAAAAGCAGCCAATCAAGTGACTAGTTTAATGAAATAGGAATAAAATGACAAATTTTTTAAAAATATCAGCAGTTTCTTTTTTCTTGTTCGGATTAGTCGGAGTTAATTCGGCTTGCGCTGCTTTAGTTCCTTGTGGTACTGAAGCCGATCCAGAGGCATGTACTCTTTGTCATTTGTGGGAATTAATCAGTAATATTATCAATTTTATCAGTTTTAGTTTGGCTATTCCAGTGGCTGTCCTTCTTTTTGTAATAGCTGGTATTCTTTTTGTTGTTTCTGGCGGTAATGAACAGAGGACTGGCTTGGCCAAAACTATCTTTACCAATACAGTTATTGGTCTAGTTATTATTTTCTGCAGTTGGTTATTAATTGATACTTTAGTTAAAACAATTGCTGGTGATTTAAAAGGAATTATCGGCGCTTGGAATGATTTTCCTACTTGTGAATAAAAATGCTTATGTTAAAAAATAATTTTAAAATTTTTTCTTTGAGATTACTTACAATAATATTTCTTGCTATATTTTTGATTGGTTTGCCAGGGGCTTTTATTCTGGCTGGGTCTGGTTGGGGAAGTGGATTTGAAAATCCGCTTGAATCAGAAGATTTTACAGAACTAGCAGAAAGTATTATAGAGTGGATTGTTAATATCGGCATATTAATTGCTGTATTTATGATTATTTATTCTGGTATTTTATTTATGATTTCCAGAGGCAATGATGAAGATATCACTAAAGCAAAAAAAGCATTAATGTGGTCTTTAATTGGTTTGGCAATTTTAATAATGGGAAAGACATGGATTACTTTGATTGAAAGCATTCTTTCTGGAAAGTAATAATTAGACAAAGTCATTAAATGAAAGGGGGTGAAATTTGTGAGAAATAGAAAAACGAAAATATTTTTTGCTGTTAGTATTCTAACTTTTGCATCTCTATTGATTGTAGCTCCAACAGTATTTGCTGCAGAAACTCTAGTAGAGGATGTTGGGCCAGAGAGCTTGACCGAAGTGAAGACTATTATAACAACAATTGTTAATTGGTTTCAGGCCGTTGTTTTAATTTTGGGTATTATGATGATTGTTTGGGCTGGTTTAACTTGGATGATAGCCGGCGGCAATGATGATAAATTAAAAGAAGCTAGACAAAGATTGATTTGGGGGTTAGTTGGTATTGCAGTAGCTTTATTCGCTGGAGTAGCTCAAAAATTTATAGAAAGTATTATTAAGTAGTAATTAAATTATAGTTTTAAATTTTTAAAAGCCAGGTTAGCAATTTTGCTATGCCTGGCTTTTGTTTTTGTCTCAAGATACCTCCTATGTTCTCGAGATAATTTCGTATGTTATTTTAGTTGGGAGAGCTTGTTTTACAAGCATCAACTCTCCATCTTTCGTGCAGGGATATTTTTTCCCCTTACAGGGCACTTTAAGAGATTTTTTTCTCTTGTCGTCCCACAGAAGCGCCTCTGTTGTTGATCCGGATTTAAAATATCCCCAGTCTCCTTTTTTGCTAAAGACGCCGGTGTAATAAATCCCTGTTCCAGCCGGGATATCAATGATACCGGAGAGATGGCGAACAGAGAGATTACTGCCGGAGGGATTGAGAGAGGATAATTGTTGTTTTTTGTTTAGATTTAAATTATTTTTTTTGCCCACGGATAGGACAAGAAAAACACCCAAAACCACTATTATAATTGCTATTATGGTTATTTTATAGCCCTTTTCCAATTTCCAGAACCAAACAATAAAAAGAATTATTAAAGGGATTCCGATGACTGGAATTAATATTCCAAGCAAGGTTGTCATTCTTTATTCCTCCTTTTTTTTGCCAAGCCATCCTTCAAGCATTTGTTGTACTGATCCGAAAGGAAAAACAACTAAATTGCCTAATCCTTTGCCAGCTTCTTCAATAGCTTCGGTGGCCCGGATAAATAAGCCAGTGTCGCCATAACTTTCGATTTTTCCATAAACTCTAGTTAATCGTTCAACTTCAGCATCAGCAATTACTTCAATTCTTTCCTTCTCTTTATCTGCTTCCCATTTTTTTGAAGCAGCTTCTACATAAGTTTTACCTCGATCACCACTTGGGTCAATATGGACTATGCCAACTCTTTTTAAGCGAACACCGTAATTCCGTTCTAGATAATCAGCTATTCCGGTTTCTTGCAAAAACTCATCGGTTTCTCTTTCTACTTGTTCTTTTTTCTTAATGAGTTTTTCATATGTTAGTGTAGCAGTAAAACCTCGAAGAGCAGGCTTGAGTTGATTTTGAACTGCTTCCAGCCAGTTTTGAACTCGGAATAGAGCTTTATATGGATTTATTATTCTAATTATTAATAATAAATCCAAATTTACTGGCACCATTCCATCGGTTTCAGCCTCACGGACAAAACTATAATAAACATCATCTTGAACTAAAATATAGTCTATACTTTTTTCTTCATGGGGAATGGCTTTTTGGACAAGATTACCTTCTTCTTCTCCTTGTTCAAAAGAGATCCATCTAAAATTATATCGATGAACAGATTTAATAAAAGGAATCCCTACCCACCTAAGACCGCCAAATCGTAAAAGTGGTTCTTTTCGAAATTTAATATTTTTTCCTTGATCATCTTTGAAAAGTTCTCCATTACAAGTAATATTTCCTTTGTCATCCACTTCATTCTCTTTATCACGAATTGTCCACTCTGTGTCCAATCCATACCCCTCATAAGTCATTACTACTCTACTGAATTTGCCAAATTTCAAAATTATTTTAGCTGTTCCTTCCTCAACAAAGGTGATAAATATATTATTCTTTGCCAGGAAATAAACAAATCCAATCATCGCAAAGATACCTGCGATTAATCCGACTATCCCCAATCCAATATAAAATCCTGATAGTAATTCTGTCATTGTCCTTCCTCCTTTTTTCAGTGTTTTTTGTTTATTTTTAAAGGGCTGTGAGAAATCTAGCCCTTGCCAAATTCCTGTCCATATTATATATTACAAGAATAAAAAAGTCAAGCCCAAATCATAGTAAATTGGATTTGGGCTAAAATAGTTGATTTGTGTCTTAACAGAAGGTAGAATATAGATAAGCGGACGTGGCGGAATTGGCAGACGCGCCAGGTTTAGGACCTGGTTCCGTTTACGGAGTGTGGGTTCAACTCCCACCGTCCGCACCATTCTCAGTTTCCTCTTCTACTGTTCCTACTGGATACAAATCAGGTGATTTATAGTTAGAATAAAATACATCTTTGTCAATTAGTTCATCTTTTTGATAAATTTCCTGCGTTAAGACGGCTTTCATTGAGCCGTCTTCATTGCTTTCTAGAATATAAGGGCCTTTGATTTTTATTTCGCGGCCATCATTAGTCCCGTAAAAATTAAAAATCAGTTGATAGCCCTGGACTGTGGTTTCAATCAAAAGATGGTTTGGTGTATTATTAACAAAACGAAAATCAGGATGCGGTTCATAAATTGTAGCGTCAAATCCCTGTGGATTATAATATTGGACTGGGAAAGCATGAGCTGATCGTTCAGTAATTTTTAAGCCGCTATTGATTGCTACTCTGAAAAAAGTAGTTGAGACCTGGCATAGTCCGCCGCCGTATTCAGGCACAGTTTTATTTTTCTTAATAACTAATTCTGGCAAAAATCCTTGTTCAGGACCGCTTCCTCCTAAAAGAGTATTAAAAGAGAATTCTTCGCCTGGATTAAGAATTATTCCATTAAATTTAGCCACTCCCGTCTTTATATTATGCACCCTGTTTTTTGGCGAACCATAAAAATTAGAAGTGCCCTGACCAAGCAGAGTATTAATTCCTAATTTGTTAGTTTGCTCAAGAGTAATCTTGGGCAATAATTTTTGAGCAGTGATAATTGTTTTTTTAATTGGGGATTCAGCAGTAATGTTTTGGATCAATTGGTTAACTGTCTTATCTATGTCTATTCCATAACCTTCTTGGTTTGGCGTAAAAGCAATTGCCCGATTACCTTCTGTCTCTAAATGAGCGTTAATTGGATATTGATTAATAGTTGATGTTATTTCTTTTAAATATTTTTCAACTTGATCATTATTTAAAAAGAATCCAAGAATCTGATTGTCTGTTTCGTTTTCTTGGACTGGTTTGAATTCTATCCAATTAATTAAACGATTTTTATCAATGTTCCAGGTTTTTGTTTCCAGAATTAACTGATATGGCTGATTTAATAGAATTTTTTGAGCTTTTTGTTTGACCAAATCCACTTCATTGTTTTTAACTATTGGTTCATCAAAAACCAATTCTAAATTAATTGGCTGATCTGATAAAGATTTTATTTGTTCAATTAGATCAAATAATAATTTTTCTCTATTTATAACAATACCTTCATTTGAATGTTGAAGCACAAAATCACTAATTTGTTCGTCAAAAACCAAAGAAGCATTTTGAGCTGGTCTTTCAATGTCTTTAAATAATTCGTTTGTTTTTTCTTGGAATTTGTTTTGATCTGTTGTGTAAATTAATTCAAGGTCATAAGAACCAATTAAAGCGGCTAATTGTTCTTTGATGTTGATAAAAGAGTTTTTTTTACGGCCAATTTGATAAGCGTAATTAATAGTAGCTAATTTGTCTATTTGTAGTCCTAAGTTATCCAATCTAGCTGATAAATCAGGCATTTCTTTTTCACAAGTAAATATTATTTCTTTTTCAACGGAATCTTGTAATTTATTTTTTAATATTTCCTGGGCAACGGAGAATTTGTGTCCACCTAAATTAAAATCAGCTAGTTTAACTCCAAAAGCAATCCTTTGGGAATTTACTATCTGAAGGGTTAATATTAAATAAATAAAGCAAGTTAGAATAATTAGACAGATGTTGGTTATTTGACGGGTTGTTTTCTTCATACTCTTTTTATGATACCACGACTGAAAAAAACCAACAATAAAAAATTAGCCCCAGAAGAGCTAATTTTTTGTCATATTTACAATAAATTTATTCAGTTTTTATCAATATCTTTTTTGTCTTTATTTTTTCAACCTTAGGGAGTCGGATTGTAAGAATGCCATTTTTCATTGAGGCGTCTGCTTTATCAACTTCAACATCAACTGGCAGGATAACTGAACGAGAGAAAGGCCCCCAATAGCATTCCTGATAATAATAATCTTCTTCTTTAACTTCCTCGTCTTTTTCCCGATTGCCTTTTATGGTAATCATGTCATTGGCCATAGTAATATCAATATCTTCTGGTTTAACTCCAGCAATAGTTGATTTAATAACTATTTCATTAGGCGTTTGATATACATCAATAGTTAATTGTCCTTCTGACTCAGCTAACCAATCTTCAGATTCTTTGGTCTCAGGAACAAGATCTTCTTTAACTGGTTTTTGATCTATAGAGGATTTTTCTTTTTTTATGAAATTTTTGGTTTTTTTATTCATAGATAGTTCTAATTTGTCTTTTTTTGACAAAGATTTAGTTCCAACAGATTTGACCTTTTTTTGTTCTTCAGAATCATCTTCTGACCAGTTAGCTCCGGTTAATTTTTCAAAAAATGATGGTTTTTTAGCCATAGATATTTAGCGAACATAGAATAAAGAACAGCGAAGCAATATAGCTCATCATTCATTATTCATTGTTCATTGATTTATGCAAATAGATTGTTGTTTTTTTAATTTTCTAAAATAATAAGAAACAAAGAGCGCAGTGGCAATCAGGAGAATAGCGATTAAACAATAAGGGAGTACAGTTGCTTGTTCTGGAATAGTGATTATAAGATAATTATAGCAAGCATGGAAAATAATAGCAATAGATAATCCGATTGAGATAAATAAATTTTTTCGTTTAAGACGGAGTAATCCCAAAGCAATCCAATAACCGACAATGCCAGCTGCTAAAGCGTGAACTAAAGTAGCGCCTAAGAAGCGAAAACCAATAATCCATAAAGCTTCGGATAGTGGCATTAAAGTAGATTTAAGAAGAATAAGTAGATTTTCCACAGTGGCAAATCCTAATCCAGCTATAATACAGTATAGCATAGCGTCAACTGGCTCGTCAAATACTGAATTTTTAAGAATTTTAAATTTAATTATTGAATATTTTAAACACTCTTCAACTAAGGCCGGAATTAAAGTAGCAGCTAAAACAATTTTTATAAAACTATTCTGCGGGATTTCTGATAAAAGAGATGAAAATGGCAAACTTGGATTAAGCAGCCAGATTAATAATAATTCCAGAATAATAGCTAAAGGAGCTAAAAGCATTCCATAGATAAAAATTTTTAAGACCATAAAGTTTGGTTCAGGATGTTTATCTTTTCTTAAATAAAAAGACAACCAGATTAAGCCGGGCAATAAACCAAGTAGAATGTATAGAAAATACTGCATATTATAATTCTGGCCAGTTTTCAACCATTAAAAATTCTTTTTGCTTAAATGGAAGTTGTTGATAAATCGTTTCAGTGACAAATGGCATAAAAGGATGAAGTAGTTTAAGAGAATTGAGAAGGATATAAGCCAGGATCTGTTTTGTTTGGTCATCATCTTGTTTTTTAGCTGTTTCAATGTACTTGTCGCAGAAATCATGCCAGAAAAAGTCATAAAGCGAATGAGCTGCCTGTCCAAAGTGAAAGTTTTCTAAATCAGAATCAACTTTTTGAATTGTTTCAGATAGTTTTTTAAGAATAATTTTATCAGCTTTAGTAAATTTTGTCTGTGATTTAAAACTTTTAATCTGTAATTTAAGATCTCCAATTTGCCATAAAACAAACCTACTCGCATTCCAAATCTTATTAGCAAACTTTTTACCCATTAGCATATTTTCTTCAGAAAAATGGATATCTTGATTATGTAAAACCTGATAAGTTAATCCAAAACGCATAGCATCAGCTCCGAACTCATCCACTATTTTCAAAGGGTCAATGCCTGTGCCTAAGGATTTGCTCATCCGTTTGCCTTGTTTATTAAGGATTGTTGGATGGATAAAAACATCAGAAAAAGGAATATCTTTCATAAATTCTAAACCAGAAAAAATCATTCGAGCTACCCAGAGATTAGTAATGTCACGAGCCGTGCTTAAGACATTAGTTGGATAAAACTCTTTTAAATCCTTGGTCTGTTCAGGCCAGCCTAAGGTGGCAAATGGCCATAAAGCTGAAGAAAACCAAGTATCTAATACGTCTGTTTCTCCTTTAATAGGGATTTTATGCCCCCACCAAATCTGACGAGAAATACACCAGTCTTTAATATTATTCATCCAGTTAAAATATATTTTTTCTGCTCGCTTTGGATGAAATTTAATTTTGCCGTCTTTGACGACATCAATCGCTTTTTTAGCGAGTTCGTCCATTTTAACAAACCATTGTTTGGATATTAATGGTTCAATTATTGAATTACAACGATAACAAATAGGTATTTGATGAATATAATCCTCTGTTTTTTCTAAAAGGCCTTGTTTTTTTAATTCATCAATTACTTTTTTGCGGGCTTCCAGCACAGTTAATCCTTCAAAATTTCTACCAGCTACTTTTGTAATTTTTCCGTTTTGGCCAATAACCTGAATAAATTTTAATTTATTGCGTTCAGCAATTTCTGCGTCAATAGGCGAATGGGCTGGGGTAACTTTCACGGCTCCGGTTCCAAATTCCGGATCAATCATTTTATCGGCAATAATAGGAATTTCTCTATTAACTAAAGGTAAAATGACTTTTTGGCCAATTAATTTTTTATATTTTTTATCATCTGGATGAACTGCTACTGCAATATCACCAAGCATTGTTTCTGGTCGAGTAGTAGCTACACAAATAAACTGATTTTTGTCTTTAGCCATTGGATATTTTAAATACCAAAGATAACTTTTTTCTTCTTTGTACTCTAGTTCTAAATCAGATAAACTGGTTTGGCATCGAGGGCACCAATTAATTACTCTTTCTCCTTTATATATCCACCCTTTTTTATAATAATGAAGAAAAGTTTGTTTAACTGCTTTTTGATAATTAGAATCCATGGTAAAAACAGTTCTACTCCAATCGCAAGAACAGCCAATTTTTTTAAGTTGGTCTAAAATTAAATCACCGTATTTTTCTTGCCAATCCCAAATTCTTTTAATTAATTCCTTTTCACCAATATCATGACGAGTTAGTCCTTCTTTTTTTAGTTGTTTTTCTACAACATTTTGTGTAGCAATCCCAGCATGGTCAGTGCCTACTATCCATAGTGTTTTATATCCTTGCATTCTTTTCCAGCGAATCAAAATATCCTGCAAGGTATTGTTTAAAGCATGTCCCATATGAAGTTCGCCTGTAATATTAGGAGGGGGGATAACAATGCTATAATTCTTAGCTGTTTTTTTAACTTTAAGTTTATCAGGATTAAAAAATCCCGACTTTTCCCATTTACGGTAAATCTTTTCTTCATTTTCTTTTGGATTATATGCTTTTGGCAGTTCTTCCATATCCTTACTTTATAATAAAATGCTTTATTAGGCAATTAATTTTAAATTTGCATTTGCTTCGACTTGAAGCCAGCTTTGTTTAGGGACTGGCTTTTTTTTATGGAAAGCGACTGTGGCAATCATGGCTGCGTTATCAGTGCATAGAATATAATCTGGAATATAGAAATTAGAATTTGGCAATTCTTTTTTAACTGATTGAGCCATTTGTTTCCGCAATTCTTGATTAGCAGCTACGCCGCCAGACAACATAACATTTTTTACTTTATACTCTTTTGCTGCTTTAATGGTTTTTTTAATTAAAACATCAATTGCTGCTTGTTGAAAAGAAGCAGCCATGTTAGAGGTCAGACCTTTTTGATACACCCTTTTGCAAAAGGGTGTATCAAAAAGGTCTGACCTCAATGAATGCAATACAGCTGTTTTCAATCCTGAAAAAGAAAAATCAAAATTATTAGAATTAATCATTGGTCTAGGCAAATCAAATGCTTTTGGATTGCCTTGTTTGGCTTTTTGAGAAATAATTGGTCCGCCTGGATAACCAAGATTAAGTAATTTAGCAACTTTGTCAAAGGCCTCACCAGCTGCGTCATCTCGTGTTTGTCCAAGCAATTGATATTTACCATGGCTTTTCATCAAAACCAATTGTGTATGTCCGCCAGAAACTACTAAACATAATATAGGGAATTTATTTGTCATTGCAGCAGACAGCCAGTTAGCGTATATATGTCCTTCAATATGATTAATTCCAATAATTGGTTTTTGCCAGTTGTATGCCAAAGCTTTGGCAAAATTAACGCCAACTAAAAGAGAAGGGATTAAACCAGGTCCAATGGTTACAGCTATTAAATCAATCTTAGGATGTTTTGCCTGTTTAAGAGCTTGTTTAAGACACGGTTCAATATTTTTTAAATGTTCACGGGCTGCTAAATTAGGCACTACTCCGCCATAGGGCGCGTGAATTTTTATCTGCGAAGAAATAACATTGGATAAAATTCTAAAACCCTTTGAGTTTTTCTCAATTAAAGCAATTCCAGTGTCATCACAAGATGTTTCAACGCCTAAGATAATCATTTAGATAAGTTAGATAAGGACAGTCCTTGAAATGACATCCTTATGCACAAGGATGTAATTCCAAGGACTGTCCTTAATTAACATTTTACAAGAAAACTTGATATTTTTCAATTTATTAGTTAAAATTTCATTGATTACGGCCCCATCGTCTAGCTGCCTCTTCGGCAGCCCACCGATGAGGTGAGTGGTTAGCCCCGATGTAAAATCGGGATCCCGACTTTACGTCGGGAGACGCCATGTTTTCTTTATAAAGTTTAGCGTAATTATTAATGGCCCCATCGTCTAGTGGTTAGGACGCCAGGTTTTCATCCTGGTAACAGGAGTTCGATTCTCCTTGGGGCTACTTAATGTAATATTTTGTAGAATCTAGCTTAGTCTAGCTAAATAAAAGTTCTAACTTAGGGGAAAAGATTCGAATCTCTCTTTCCCAACGCAGCAAACAATGGGTAAATTTGTCTTTCGTGGTAAATTCCCCATTCTAGTTTAACTAATTTATAGTTTTAATAAAAATGGTAGAGGAAATTGTCAATTTTTATCATAATCATCCTATTTTATATTCTCTAGCCGCTTTTTTTGTTTTTTCTCTTTTTACGTTTTTTTTCTTAGATCCTATTTTTAATAAAATCAGTGATGTGTTTGGCAAAAAACCAAAAATCATAGTGAATGTTAATGAAATAGAAGAAATTAAATCAGGTATGAAGCTAACTGATTTTAATCTTTTATTTGGAACTTATAATGGAAAGGCATATTTAACTGCTGTAAAAATAGGTGATAAGGATTTAAATAAGATTTTTGGCTATAGTCCAATGCCTGATAAATTAGTTCCATGCGTTAATTGTGTAGAGTACGGTTTTTCCTTAAAAAATACAGGCAGAAAAGAAGCTAAAGATATAAATATTGACTTACTGTCTTTATCGGATTTAGTTATTATAAAAAATGAAATGGATCCCAAAATTACTAATGTTAATTGTGGGGGAATATTAAATAATAAGGGCTGTAGGATTAAAATAGATAGATTAGATATTAATGAAACAGTTTTGTTTACGGGTTTTGCCAAGGGTCCTGGAATAAGAACGATTAATTGTGAAATAGATGGCAATGAAGAAAAATGTCTGTTGAATTTTAGAAACTTTTATATTCATGAAGTTAAACCTGGATTTATGTTCGATTTAGGGGATGAAAAAATTAGTTTCCCACCAATTAATGAAACTGATAATTATGTCCAATATTATTATAATGTGAGTAAGAAAGAATGGATAGAAACGGATGTTTCTAGCCTTTGAGTTTTTATTTTTTACGAATTATTAACAAAATTCTAAAAATCTCCACTGCCCGTTCAAAAATTTCATCATTTGACAAATCGTCCTTACATTCCTGTTGATAAATGTTTTTAAATTCTTCTACAGCTTGTGGGTGATCGTGTAAAAAGGTTCGAATATTATCCACTAGCTCCAGTCAGTCGTGAATAATTGTCTCTTTAGATAATTATTCCCACCTATAATGTTCCTATCCACTCAATTTCCTGGATACTATACTCTTCATCATCTAAATCAGGTATAATGAAATCAGGATTTTTTAGGAAAAAAGTTCTAACGTAGTTTACTTGGGTCTGCCAATGCAGACACTGGTTTAAGGAAATAGGCGTGTCACTAAAATAAAAATTTTTATGAAATGGATTGGCATTAGTGGAGGTTGGCGCAAAGTCAATCAAAATATAGAAGATAACATTCGTAATATTGTCCGTGAGATCATATGGCGAGGTGATGGTATTGTGTCTGGCGGAGCATTAAATGTTGATTATATTGCGCTTGATGAAGCATTAAAACATGATCCGAAGGCAGAAAGAATAAAAATTTTTCTACCCACCACCTTAAAGAAATATGTGGAGCATTATAGAAAACATGCCCATTTAGGGACTATAACATCCGAACAAGCAGAAAATCTCATTAATCAATTAACAAGATTAAAACAAACAAATCCCAAAGCTTTAATAGAAAATCCTGATATCAATTTTACTGAAGAAACGAAAAAGACTATGTATTACGAACGAAACTCTAGAGTAGTTGATGCCTCTGATAAATTAAAAGCTTTTCATATTAAAAGTGATAAAAGCGAAGGCATGGGAACAATGGATACTATTGATAAGGCAAAAGCAAAAGACATCCCCGTAAAGATTTTTTCATATAATCTTACAGAAGAATAGTGACTGGGGCGTATTGGATAAAGATGCTGAACTGAAGAGGTCAGCATGAACCAGTTTTATATCGAACTAGACCAGAGAGCGTTATTTTAAACCATTTTTTGATTAACTTTTTAGGAACAGAACTCTTAATGGTCTAACAAATATAATTTATGGATGAACATAAAGGAAAACGACTTTTTATAACCGGAATCCCGACTGCTGGGAAATCATATTTAGCAGAAATGATTATTAAAAAAAATAATGGGGTTCATATTAATGTTGACGATGTCCGTGAAGAAATTGTGGATGATTCAAGATATGAGAAATGGGTTAATTTTTATTGGGATCAAGACGAAAAAATATATTATACAACTACGACATACAATGAGCAGTGGCAAAATCTTGTCCGACAATCAGAGGGCATTTGGCCGGCAATTCTGAAAAAGATAGAAAGTTATCAAAGCGAAACAAGAGCGGTGATTTTTGAAGGGGTTAATATTTTACCTCATCTTGCTAAAAAATATTTACCTTTTCCCGGAATTGTAATTATAGGAAAATTATTTAAAGAAGTTTTGGGACGGAATAAAGAAGAACCTCGTTGGGGAGAAACAGAAGAATTACAAAAACTTGAAGCAGAATCATTTTTTTATGGCGAGCGGCCACGATACAAAGCCGAGGCAGAGAAATACGGATATCCTGTATTTAAAACAGCTGATGAAGCATTTGAGCCAACGCTTGAGATTTTAGGATGATTTTGACAACCTGTCCGAGATTCAAACCAAACAAATGTAATCAGAGTTTTTAGGAAAAAAGTTCTAACATGGTCTATCCGGGGCTACTATTTATTAATTGACAGAATGGCGCTGATGTGCTATTCTGTTTTTAGTTCGTTTGGTTCTTAATATATATTAATAAAAATTAACCCTCAAAAAAAAGGAGGATATTATGGGTTTTTATATCCTAGTACCAATGAAGAAATCTGATCATAGATTTCCTTGCTATTTTGCAGCTAAAGGAAAAAATGGTTTTGCGAGTACAGAAGGGAGGCTGCCAACTTCTTATTCTCAAGAAGAAGCTGAGAAAGAAGAAGAAAGGCTTATAAAAGAAGAAGGGCTTGAGAGTTCGCAAATAATGATCGTTATCCCAGCGATCATTAAAGAGGATTAAAAGGGACAGTATCATAAAAAAAGGTCGTCTAGCAAAAACAAAGACGGCCTTTTTCATTTGCAATTTTGTTTGACGAAATAGTAATAATATGTTATTCTATCCTTGATTAAAGATAGAAAATGAATATAAAAAATAGATTTATAGCAATAAGCTTAATTATTTGTTTGGGGGCAGTTTTTGGTTTTTCAGTAAAAGCATTTCAGGGAAAAGACACATATCCCAAGATTGCTAATTATTATCTTCAGCCCTTAGTTCCTAAAAATCATTATTCTGGTTTAGCTGAATATGATTTATTAATTTTAGATGTTGATGTTCAGACAATTGATCCGAATATATTTTCATACATTAAAGAAAAAAATCCAGAAGTCAAATTTTTTGCGTATATTCCCAGCCAAAGTGTTAATACTCAAGATTTAAGCTCTTGGGCCCGTTTTCGCAATATGGTTTTTAAAAAAGTTAACAGCAATGATTGGTGGTTAAAAGACAGCCAAGGAAATTCTGTTAGCTTTTCAAATACTTGGCCAATAATTAAATTTGTTGACCCAGGTCAGGGCTGGAATGATTATTTATCAGACTTAGCATCTGAAGATGTTATGAGCCGTAATGTTTGGGATGGCATTTTTTATGACATGGTTTTTGCTAATTTGAGCTGGTTGAATAATGGCGATATTGACATAAATCAAGATGGCCAAAAAGATGATATTGATGAGATTAATAATTATTGGCAATTATATATGACTGATTTAATGAATCAAACCAAAGCAAAAATTGGAAGTAGTCCGTTAGTAGCTAATGTTGATATAGTTGATAAATATCAGGATGAACTTAATGGCTTAATGATGGAGAACTTTCCAGCTGATTGGCTAGGCGAGAATGGCTGGTCTATTTTAATCAACCAATATTTAAATAATCTACCTTTGAATAATAAATTGCCTCAAATATATATTATTAATTCAAACACTGACAATGCAGGGAAAATGGAGAGTTATAGAAAAATGCGCTTTGGATTAGCAAGCACTCTTTTAGGCGATGGCTATTTTTCTTTTGATTCTGGAGATCAAGCTCATAATCAAATTTGGCTGTATGATGAATATGAGGCCTATTTAGGCAAGGCCATTTCTTCTGTTTCTAATCTACTTGATAAGCCAAATCAGGAAATTAAACCAGGATTATGGAGGCGTGATTTTGAAAATGGATTAGTTTTGGTTAATTCAACTAATCAAGAACAAATGTATGTTTTTAATCAAGAAGAATTTAGCAAAATAAATGGCGAACAAGACAGAAGAATTAATAATGGCATTAAAGTTAATTGGATTAGCTTAGAACCAAAAGATGGAATCGTTTTATTAAAAACAATTGAGCAAGTTGAAAATAACGCTTTTTTAAATGGTAGCTTTGTTCGCGTTTTTAATAAAGAGGGAGATAAGGTTAAAAATGGATTCTTTGCCTTTAAAAATGATTTTCCTGGACAGAGCCAACTTTTAATAACTGACATTGACGAGAAAGGGGATTCTGTGGTATTAGTTAATAAAGAAGGAAAAATCTTTATTTATCAAAATGGAAAAGAAATAAATAATTTTACGCCTTATAAGACGTTTAAAGGTGAAATTTCTTTAGCAGTCGGCAATGTAAACAATGATGGCCAAAAAGAAATTATCACTGGAGCTGGCCCAGGCGGAGGCCCTCATGTTAAAGTATTTTCTTTAGAGGCCCAGATGCTAAATGAATTTATGGCCTATGATGAGAATTTTAGAGGCGGTGTTATGGTAATGGCTGATGACATTGATGAAGACAATAAAGACGAAATTTTAACAGGAGTAATTGATTTTTAATTAATCTTATTATGGAAAAAAAATTAAACAAAAAAATAGACCATAAAGCTTGGATAGTTATTTTAACAATAACAGCTTTGGCTTTTGTTAATGCTTTGATTTCGGTCCGTCATTGGGAATTAAACGAGGAAATCAGTTTGCTTTCTAGCAGTATTAGTGAAATTATTACTTATCAAAAAGAAAAAACAGCTGATGAAAAGGATGATTCAACTGATCAAGATAAAGACAAAGATGGTACTCAATCAGAAACAGAACAAAAGGCAATTTTAGAAATAAAATCAGACGGATATTATTACAGCTTGCAAGGAGACCAGTTGGGAATCGGCCCTTTGCCGCCCATGGTTGATAAACAGACAAATTTATGGGTTTTTTGGGAAATAAGTTCAGCTAAAGGAGTTAGAGACATTAAAGTAACTGGCCAATTGCCAGATAATGTTGTTTGGACAAACAAAAAAACTGTTTTGTCTGGACAATTGCAGTTTGGAGAAGTTGGCCGTCGGGTAGTTTGGACAGTTGCTCAAATTGATTCAAAAAACAATCTTTATAAAATCGGTTTTGAAATCGGAGTTATTCCCGCAGAAAATGACATTGGAAAGATTTTAGATTTACTTACTAATATTGAATACCAGGCAATAGATCAATATACTGGGAAGAAAATTCAAGGCAATTTAAATAAAATTACCACTGATTTGAAATCAGATAATTTAGCCTCAGATAAAGGCGAGGTTGTCCAATAACTCCATGCTTCCAGCAGATAAATATTATTTAAAGATAGGCAATGCAAAGGATTTAAAAAGTCCAAAAGAAAGAAGAATCTATCGGACTTTTGAAATTTTGCCGGGCGCTTTGGCCTGGTTAACGCTTTTGAGCGTTATTTTTTTATCATGGCTTGAACCAATCTGGGTTGCTTTTTTTATTATTACTTTTGATGTTTATTGGCTTCTTAAAACAGTTTATCTTTCCTGTCATTTAAGATTTAGTTACAAGCGGATGAAAAAACAGATAGTGATTAACTGGATGGAGAAAGTAGAATCTATTAAAAAGAAAGATTGGCAGAGTATTCACCATTTAATTATTCTACCAGCGTATAAAGAATCAGTAGAAGTAGTTAGAGCAACTTTTCAGGCAGTTATTGATTCTGATTATCCTAAAGATAAAATGATTATTGTTTTAGCC
>JABMPX010000011.1 GCA_013203625.1 Parcubacteria group bacterium
CTCGAAAAGCATTGTCGCCCTAGGCGACCGTGGGTTCGAATCCCACCCTCTCCGTCAGTTGGAAAAAGCCGATCAGCTGATTTTTATTGAATTATAAAGACGGGAATATCAAATCTATGGATCGAATTAAATCAATACTTAAAACTCTATCGTTCTGGTTATCCTTTGTTGTCGCCGCGCTTCTCGGTGTTGGGGCAATATATAGACTGACAGAAAAAGGCGGTCTTGGTTCAGTTACCGGCTGGGTATTCGCAGGCATAACTTTGTCGCTACTGGTCTTTCTTTTTAAGCCGATCAGCCGATTTTTATTGAATTGCAAAGACAGAGATTGGAAAAATTATTACATACACATATTACTGATGCTGAAAAAAATGGGCCTGTGGGTGGCCCCTGTTTTAGTCGCCTGCGCCCTACCTATTTTTCTGTATTTTGTCTTGAAGTATTTTAATTTGAGTGAGCCTGTCGCTATTAGAATTCCGGTCATTTTAGTGTTTTATTTCTGGGGCGGATATTTTTTAAGGGAACATGGCTGGTCTAAAGCGTTGGGAATCGTTTTATTTCTAACAGCTATTGCCTTTAATCTTGTCTTTATAAGTCCTACATATGCTACAAACGAGTCTAAAGCGACGATAGTTTTTTCACTATTTCCCTTGTTGGCGAGTATTTTTTTGATCTTGCGACAAGGCAAGCTATTAAGAGTATTGGGGGCATTAGTAATTATTTCGATTGTTCCAAGTGCTTTTTTTATGGCATTTTTATCTTATTCCTCCTCGACTTTAATTACCGGCCAAGACAGGGCGATAATATTAGCTAGCGCCGAACCGCTAATTAATGACATGTTTCAAGCTTGGGATGATAAAGATTACCAGGAATTTTCCAAAGGTTTTAGTGACGAAATGAAGGGAGATTTCAGTCAGGATAAATTTTTGTTTAGCCGGGATGGATTGGGTAAATTAATTTCAACAGATGAATTGCGCAAATTAGCCCCAAAAAGCGATTCTCCTTTAGCTGCCGTTGAGACAAGATCTATTATCAAATTTACCAAAGTTATGTATGGGGGGACATTTGAAAAATATCCGGGTGTTATACATGGAATTATAGTTGACTTTAAAAAATCTGATAATAAAGATAATCAATATTTGATAGTAGGGTTTGTTTTTGACTCCCTTGAGAGTGTTAATACCGATTCCGAAGCATTATTGAAAGTATTGGATTCCATTATTCTATCAACTAACAAAGCAGACGAAGGCTATAGACTAAATAAATAATAAACAGCAGGGTCACACATATGTTATCAATCAAAGAATTATTAAAGAAAATAGGCCTTTGGGCAGTTTTTATTTTAATTACCTACATCCTAACCACTTCTTTTCGTTTTATTTTAAATTATTTTAAATTAAATAAGGATGTCGCTATCGGAATTCCAGGAATTTTAGTGTTTTATTTCTGGGGCGGATATTTTTTAAGGAAACATGGCTGGTCTAAAACATTGGGAATCGTTCTGTTTATAGTGGCTATTGCCTTAAATTTTGTTTTTATAAGTTCTCCCTATGATACCGCTAGCGAGTTTAAAGCGACGAGAGTTTTTTCACTATTTCCCTTGTTGGCGGGTATTTTCTTGATCTTGCGGAAAGGAAAAATTTCAAGATTAATGGGGACATTAGTAATTATTTTGACTATTCTAAGCGCTCTCTTGGGCTTAGTTTTTTGTTCAAGCTGCTGGACACCTCAGACAAAAATAGAAACATATTCTGTTTCTATTCCTGACCCGAAAACAAAAATAATAGAACGTTATAAATGCTCAAGTCCGAACTATGACAATGACCAAGCAGAAGCACTCGCGCCTAGCGCCTCACTTCTACAAAAACTCAACGACGAAGCAGTCTCACTTAATAATATGGCAACTCAGCTTAATGAAATGGGCAGTCAGAGTTCAACAAATAATTACGACGCCGTAGCCGATGACTATAACACACAAAAAGTGACTTATGAGGCAGACAAGAAACAATACGATTCCGAAGAGCAAGTATACGAAAATTACATTAAAACACACTGCGCATATGTCGGGAATTAAAGTTGAAATAGTAATTAAAAAAATTTGCCGCCAAAGAAAAACTTGAAATCGTCTTCCCGTTCCGGTTCCCGCCTACCTGTCGGGCAGGCAAGGCGAGGCGGGCGGAAGGGGGTGTGGGGCGAATCCCACCCTCTTCGCAAAAATTTTCAATTCTAAATATGTTCTCTAAATACTGCTATTTAAACAAAAAAATTATTCCTTTAAACAAAGCATGTGTTTGTTTGAATAACATGGGTCTTTTGCGCGGATATGGAATTTTTGATTTTATTGAGATATATAATGGCAAGCCCTTTCTTTTAAAAGAACATTTATCTCGCTTTAAGCAATCTGCTAAATCTTTAAATCTCAAAATCCCTTTATCAGAAAAACAATTAGAAATTGAAATAAAAAAACTGATTTTAAAAAATAGATTAAAACAAGGAAGCATTAGAGTTATTCTTAATGGCGGGAAAACAAATGATGGAATAAATTATACTGATAAACAAACTTTTTTTATCTTAACAGCAAAACTGCACCGATTACCTGCTCTAGTGTATTCAAAAGGAGCTAAGCTAATAACCTATCAGCACCGAAGAGAAATACCGAAAACAAAAGCAACAAATTATATAACAGCTATCAAATTACAGGAACTCTGCAGAAGAAATAAAGCTGTTGAAATTCTTTACACTTGGAACAAATTCGTTCTTGAATGCACTACAAGTAATTTTTTTATCTTTAAGGGGAATAAGCTTATAACGCCTAAAGATAATATATTGCACGGCATAACCAGAAATTTTGTTATTAATTTAGCTAAAAATAAATTTAAAGTAGAACAAAGGAATATCTTGCTTAAAGAATTAAAATCAGCCAAAGAGGCTTTTATTACTGCCACCAACAAAGAAATTGTTCCTATTGTCCAGATAGACAATATTATAATTAATCAGGGAAAAATTGGACAAAATACTAAATATCTAGTAAATTTATTCCATAAACACACTAAAAACTATTAAATGAATATTATTAATATTTTAATCAACGATCAAATTTCTTTTCTTTTTCTAGCGATTATAATCCTGCTTATTATTTGGAACACCCTTGTCTCTATACGGCTTTGGGACATAAAAAGAAAGTTAAAAACTCTTTTCAACGGTAAAAAGGCCTCTGATTTGGAAGAAGTTCTTTTTGAAGAAATTAAACGATTAAAAAAAGCGGAAAAGGATATTAAAGAACTTTTTAAATCCTCAAAAGTTCTAGAAAAAATGGCTGGACATAGCATTCAAAAAGTTGGCTTAACTCGGTTTAATCCATTCAAGGAAACCGGCGGTGACCAAAGCTTTACTGTTGCCATGCTTGATTCTCATGACAATGGCTTAGTTATTTCCAGCTTATACACTCGCCAAGGAACAAGAATTTACAGTAAACCAATTGAATCCGGCGAATCAAAATATCCTCTATCTAAAGAAGAATTGGAAGTTTTAAAAAAAGCAGGAATGAAAGCTGAAAGATAATTCTAATAAACAATTAACATATAAAAAAACCGGCTAAGTAGCCGATTTTTTGTATATAACATCGCGATTAAGAGAAGTTCGCGAAGCGAATTTGGACAGAACCTGCAAGGCGGAGTCTCTTAATCGCTGTTATGTAGAGAGACTGCAAGTCGACCAACCGAATGGACAGTTTTTCCCCGAGCGTTAAGCTGATTCCAATTTCTTTTTCGCGATATTATAAAATCTTTCTACTAATTCATAGCCAAGGAAAGTTCCACCATTTCTAACGATTTGTATGCCCAGATTTGCTGTGCCCATAAATGGGTCCAATACCTTCATGCCAGTTTTGAAATAATTTTTGAAAATAAAATCAATCATTTCTTGGGGTTCAGGACATGGGTGTTCGGAAGAAGGCTTGTGATTTATATATAGAATTTCACCATTTTTTGGTTTCGTTTTTGTTTTATTAAAAACTAAAATTTGGTGACAATTAGAATGTGCTTTTATAGAAGTTGAATAATTTTTATCAAAACCATGGTCTGGCAATTCAAATAAATCCTTGGTTTGAATAAAATTAATATGTCTTGTTTCTAAAAAAAGATCTGCATTAGATACGGCAAGCTTTTGAATTACACCAGCTAATTGGATATATTTTTGGTTTATAAATATACTATCTGCAATTTCAATAATCAATCTACCATCTTTTTTTAATTTTCTTGCACATTCTAAAATAACATTCTTCATAAAATCTAGATATTTTTCAAATTTCAAATTGTCATTAAAATTACCATAAAAAGTTTTTATGTTATAAGGAGGACTAAAAAAAATGAGATCAATTGATTCATTATCAATATCAGTCATTGATTCTGATGATTTGTTAAAAATTTTATAGCCCATATTTTTAAAAAGGGAATTGAAATTATATAAATCTTATCATATTTAGCTCGGAAAAAATTTCCACATAATGTGCTACGACTCATGTGAAGTGACGGCAGCGCATCAGCACTGGTGGCATTTCGCATAGTTGCTGTTATACAAAATTTAGATTTTTACTAGAATTCTACGCCTATTGCATTCAGTTCTTTTTTTAATTGTTCAAGATTTTTAAACAATATGCTTCTGATTCCTAATGATTCAGCTGCTTTAACATTTTCAATTTGATTATCTATAAAAATGGTTGTAGACAAATCAATATTTGCATCTTCAATGACATATTCATAAATATCTTTATTTGGTTTTGCCATATTAAGATATGCAGAACAATAAATTTTTTCAAATAATTCCGGTAGCTTAAATTTATCATTCTTTAAATCAATTCCATCTTTAGATTCATTTGCTAATGCCAATAAACGATATTTATTTTTTAGATTAGATGCAAATTTTAAAACTCCATTATCAATAATAATTTTATCTTGATATTTTTTGATGACTTCGTTTATGTCAACACCATTTTTAATTAGAGTTTGAAAATCTTTCCAATATTCACTCATGTTTTCTTCTCCATATTTCAATTTGGGCCAATGTTTTTCCCATAATTCTTTTGCATCTTCTTTGCTAACTCCTGCAAAATCTAAAACCGAAGAAAAATCGCATAAGTGATTCTCAAAATATATATTAGCATCTGAAACAAATACTCCTCCTAAATCAAATATTATTGTTTTAATAACCATAATTTAATAAAAAAAGGACTGAGTTTATATAGTTTTCTCAACTAAACGTAAAAATCCAAACTATCGACTTCGGCGATTTTTTCTTGCAGAAAAAACGTATAACAGTAATAGAGTCACAGTATATTATTCAAAATGTCACTACGCTCCATTTTTGATGGAGAACCGCATATACTTTGTTGTACGATGAATTTTAATGTTTTTTTAAATATTTCAGAATATATTCATTTTCCTTTCTCAACGAAATTTTTCCGTTTCTTAACGCATTCCCTTCGTGGATTATTGGTTTCGTAAAATCCTTTAGCCCATTCACAATAATATCTTCCCTTGACACATAAAAACAGTCATGGAATCCCCCATAGCCACTCAAGTGATAATAGCATAATCGATTCTCGAAAGCTTGGTGAAATCCTTCTGTCAGCTTCATAGAAGAATCAACTGTGTAAATATGGTTTACATCACACACCCATTTGGCTTGCGGAGATTTTGAAAAAACTTTTCCAAGATCGTTTACTGTTGATCCAAACTGCTTTTTTACATCCATATTTTCAAAAGCAAGGAGGTTGCCAATTTTGTCATTCAACCAATCAAAGTTATCAACTAAATCAGGATGAAAAAGTATAATATTTGCTTTTATTCTTTTTGCAATTTCAAGAATTTTGCCAATTATTGAATCAGCTTCGTTGCTGGGGTATCGTATCCATACTTTTTCTCCTGTGTTTGCATCAATAGAACTGACAACGGGTGCATGAATATAGATATGTTTAAAGTATTTGATGTTCTTAACATCTTCATCGTCTAGTTCTTCTTTCAATCTGTCGGATCGCGTAAATCCAAGTTCAATGGCATGATTCTCAACTGATAGAAGAATTTTAATTCTTTCTTTAAGGGAAAATTTCGCGTTTGGAACTCCAATTGAATATCCTAGCTTGATCATTATAAAATATTAAAATATTGCACCTAACTCGTTATTATACAAACTTTTTATATATAGTAATCATTATTTATACATTAAACAAACTTTATAATATACAATATAATCACTTATTGATATTTTAGCAAGATTTCAAGGACATTAAAAGTCTTTTTAATTGATTTAGTTTGACCAAAACCATTAAAAATGTTAATTTAAGCCATATAATGACAAAGAAAAAAGAACAAAAGAATATACAATCAAGGCCGCCAGTAGTGGTTATTTTAGGCCATGTTGATCATGGAAAGTCATCAATCCTTGAAGCAATTAAAGACCTGAAAATTACTGAAAAAGAATCAGGAGGCATTACCCAGCATATTGGCGCTTATCAAATAGAACATCAGGATAAAAAAATCACTTTTATTGATACGCCCGGACATGAAGCTTTTTCTGCTATGCGTTCAAGAGGAGCTAAAGTAGCAGATATTGCTATTTTAGTTATTGCCGCAGAAGAAGGAATTAAGCCGCAAACCAAAGAAGCTATCGCTCATATTAAAAAAACCGGCATTCCTTTAATTGTTGCTTTAAATAAAATTGACAAAAAAGAAGCCCAGCCAGAAAGAGTCAAAGGCGAATTAACTAAAGAAAATATTATAGTTGAATCTCTTAATGGCCAAGTTCCTTCAGTCAATATCTCAGCTAAAACCAAACAAGGCATTGATGAATTATTAGAAATGATCCTTTTAGTAGCTGAAATGGAAGAACTGAAAAATAATCCAGAACAGTCAACTTCAGGGCTGGTCATTGAATCCTATCAGGACAATAAAAGAGGAGCTACTGCAACCCTTTTAATAAAACAAGGAACATTAGGAAATAAGGATATTATTGGCACTGGTTCAGCTGTTGGACGAATTAAAACAATGGAGGATTTTCAATCTATGCCAATTAAACAGGCCTTTGCTTCAACCCCAGTTATTGTCACTGGATTTAATCAAGTCCCCCAAGTAGGAGAAAAATTTTATACTTTTGATAGCTTAGAATCAGCCCAAATTAAAACTGACAAAAAGACTGCCAAAAGAAAAGAAGAAAAAGAAGTTTTTGTTTTTGAACCTGATAAAAAAATTCTTAATATTATTCTCAAGGCAGATGTTCGCGGTTCTTTAGAAGCTATTAGAGCTTCTTTAAAAAACATCCCCATGGATGAAATTGTTTTAAGAATCTTAAAAGCTGAAGTTGGCGAAATTACTGAATCAGACATTAAACTGGCTGAATCAGCCAAAGCTAAAATAATTGGTTTTCGCGTTAAAGCTAGTTCGGCTATTCAACAATTATCCCAGCAAAAAAAAGTAAAAGTCCTGCTTTTTGATATAATTTACGAACTTATTCAAGGAGTCAGAGAATTGCTTTCTAAATTATTAAAACCAGAAGTTGTGAAAAATATTCTTGGTCGACTCAAAGTTTTAGCATTGTTCCGAACCGAAAAAGACAGACAAATTGTTGGCGGCAAAGTGGCTGATGGACAAATTAAACAAGGAACCTTGATTGATATTATTCGTGGAGATAAGAAAATAGGACAGGGTAAATTGATTCAGCTACAACGGGATAAAAAGGAAATTGATGAAGTTAGCAAGGGTCAAGAATGCGGTATTTTATTCAAAGGAACAGAAATAATTGAAAAAGGAGATATTCTTGAAATCTACGAAGAAAAGAGAGAGAAGAGAGAAATATAATTAAAAAATGTCCCATCGCATTAAACGAATCAATGAACTTCTTAGACAAGAAATTAGCAAATTAATTTTGCGGGAAATTGAGTTTGAAGATATTTTAGTAACAATTAATCAAGTTGAAACTTCTTCTGATTTATCTCATGCTAAAGTCAAAATTAGTATAATGCCTACTGAAAAGAAAGAATTGGTTTTAAAAATTATTGAGAGAAACATTTATCATCTTCAGCAAGAACTTAACAAAAAACTATATATGAAAATAGTGCCTAAAATCCGATTTGAAATTGATCAAGCTGAAATTAAAGCGCAAAGAATTGAAGAAATTTTAGGAAAAATTAAAAAAGATAAAAGTTGAATTTTATTAAAAACGTGATAAAATAGAAAAAAGGTCCCGTGGCGGAATGGTTTACGTAATGGTCTGTCTCCCTACGGGAGATCTCCCGAAGGGAGACAAAACACAATAATGTATTTTGTTTATATTTTAAGAAGTTTAAAAAATAATGATATCTATGTTGGTAGTACAGAAAATATTACTAAACGATTTATTTTGCATAACAAAGGCAAAGTGAAATCAACAAAAGCATATAGACCATGGCAATTGCTTGAAAAGAAAGAGTTTAATTCGCGCAGTGATGCGGTAAAATGCGAACGGTTTTTGAAAACCGGCCAACAGAAAGAAATACTAAAAAGAAAATACGGCCACGTAGCCAAACGGCAAGGCAACGGTCTGCAAAACCGTTTAAACCGGTTCGACTCCGGTCGTGGCCTCAAAAAGTCGGTATGCAATGGCACGTAATGGTCTGTCTCCCTACGGGAGATGTCCCGAAGGGACACAAAACCTCTATTCGGCGGGTTCGACTCCGGTCGTGGCCTCAAAAAGTCGGTATGCAATGGCACGTAATGGTCTGTCTCCCTACGGGAGATCTCCCAAAGGGAGACAAAACCTCTATCCGCGGGTTCGAATCCCGCCGTCACCTCATAAATGCTCGGGTGGTGAAATTGGCATACACGCATCACTTAAAATGATGTGGGAGAAATCCCGTGCGGGTTCAAATCCCGCCCCGAGCACAAATAAAAAAGACTCGCATACGCGAGTCTTTTTTATGTTCCTAGCACTTCTACTTTAATTTGTTTGACTCCAAATTGTTTTGCTTCCCAGCGAGTTGAAAACCAGATATCTATTTTATGGTTGTTTTTAGCAGCCATACGATCTTCAACAATAAAGATTTTATCTCCGTATAATTCAGGAAAACGTACTCTAGTTCCAAACTTTAAAAAGTTACAAGCAACTATTCCGTCACGGACATTTGTTCCAGAAGCAGTAATAAAAGGAGTTGAATCAGTCTGGTCTGATGTGCTGGAATAAGCAGTAGTAATTACCCAGTTTTGAGCAACAACCACTAGCACATCTGGGTTGCTTGATTGAATCAAGGCCTGACCTTGAAGAGTAGCTAAAGAATCATTCGACGATAAAACAATTTCTTCTTCTATTAAATTATCATTCATTAAGCTATATTGAGGGAAAACAAAGTTGGAAACCAAACTCACTAAAGCAAAAGAAGCTGAAACTTTAGAATTGATAGTGTACATAGATCTGTTTGTTCCTGCTTTGAATAGACAAAAATTTTATCTATTTAAAAACAGATAAAACAAACAAATTAAAAATCCCCTTTCAGGGATTGTCTATATACTATCATAACTTGACAATTCTGTCAAGTACTTTTACTATTATTTCACCTAAAAATAGCTTAAATAAGCCGTTTTCTAAATTATTTGATTGGAGCGGGTGGGGGGAATCGAACCCCCGTTCTTTGATTGGCAACCAAACGTAATAACCACTATACGACACCCGCTTATTGTGCCGAGGGGCGGAATCGGACCGCCGACACCACGATTTTCAGTCGTGTGCTCTACCCCTGAGCTACCTCGGCATATATTTAATGAATTAAGGATAAATTATTATTTAAAATGATGAATTGCATAGCTTCTATTTCATCTCTATGTACAATTTCCGGGATTGATTTTTTAAAATATTTTTATGGATTCCTTTATTAAACAGTGCGGTTCTTGCCCCCACAAAATACCTTCAAGAAAGATAAACTTATTTGTATTATTTTCTGGTTGATAGAGAAAATAACCGCTTTTTTCATCATTATCTTCAACGTAATTACCACAATACAAGACACTATTCCAAAAAAGTGGCCCATTGAGACCATGCGGGTAATTTTCTTGAATATAATTATCAATGACTTTTTGACTTACACGGATTGTCCCATGCATTCCGTCTTTTTCTGTTATAATCTTAATATCACAATCATTAATTTGTTCCTGAATTAAAGCAATTTTTTTTATGGCATCCTCAAACTTCTCTTCTTTTTCTTTGTTAAATACTATAATTGAAGTGTTAAAAAGGTTAATTCTATTAATCCCTTGTATCGTTTCTTTCTCAAGTATTTCAAATTCAGGACAACTATTTAAATAACTAAAACTTATATTGTTTTTCGAACTATGATATTGCTTTATTTCTTTATTCAAATGATAAACAAGATTTACTTCAAAGATATCCAAATTATCAATTTCGGCATGCCCCCATCCTTTAAAATAGTTGTTTTTATCATAGACCATAAATTGCAGACTTATTGTATTGGGTTTATTTACATATTCGCTTATAATTTCTACAAATTCTAATTCGATATAATCGCCTTTTTCGGCTCGTTGTTTAATAATATTAATATTTTCCTCGTTTTTTATTATAAGATCAAAAGCATATTCATGGCCATCTATCACTTTTACTTGAATTAAATTACGAAGATTGTTCTGATGCGATATTGTTTGAATGAATTTATTTGCTTGACCTTGCCAAAAATAAATACTCACTCCAATAAACAGAATCACGATAATTATTAAAATAATTATATATAAATATTTAGTATTGTTAGATAATTGTAAAATAGTATTATTTTTATATTACTGATTTATGTATTTATATTAACAAATAAAAACTCATCAAATTCAATTTTGTGGACCGTGCCGGAATCGGACCGCCGACACCACGATTTTCAGTCGTGTGCTCTACCCCTGAGCTACC
>JABMPX010000012.1 GCA_013203625.1 Parcubacteria group bacterium
CCATCAACTATTGGTCCTATCCAGCGATAGCGTTCTTCTATTTCATTGTTGGGCATAATTTTACTCATATGCCCTAATGATACCATTTATTTAAAAGTGCAATATGTGTGTACACATTACCCTCAAACCCTTGACTAATTAATGATAATTTGGTATTATATATACAATAGCTATTTAACATAAACCTCAATCGGAGGATGAGATGGATGAGAAAACAAAGGAGGCTTTTAAAGTAGCAGTTGAGGAACTGCTTAATGAAGAAATTGGCGATAATCAACGTCTAATACGATTTCCAAGAGCTCTTTTCGCAGGCGCTGTTCATCTTTTGAAAAAAGGTAAAGAGATTGATTCAGAAGAGCATGTGGAATTAATGAAACAGTTTTCGGAAATTTTGAAAGAGATAAATATCAGAGTTGATAGTAAATCCTTTCTCAAGTTTTTAAAGAGGGGAGAAAGGAGAAAAAATCCTAATCGTTCCAGCTGGATTACCCCTCAAGTAATGAAAGATGCAAGGGCACATGAGATCTATCATTCCAAAAGATCTCAGGGATAGGGATGATAAAACAAAAATATACAGGCGCAACTATGTGAATAAAGCATATGTTGCGCCTTTTCAATTTTAAAGACCCACAATTTTATTACAATCATGGGTCTTTTTGACAGCGTTTTAAACAGCGCTGTCAAGGTCGTAGGGAACGAGTATTCTCATTCCCTTTTTTATTTTTTTGGGAGAAATATTGTTTATTTTGGCTATTATTGACCAGTCATGGCCAAATAGCCGCCAGAGGGTTTCTTTGCTTTTAATTCGATAAAAATAGAATTTTTCACTCGTGGAAATTTCTATTTTTACTACGTCAAACCCTTTTTCAATTAGGCCAAGTTTTTTTGCCCCCGCATACGACAAGTCAATCCCTCGGCCAGGAACATATGGCCCCCTGTCATTAATTCTTACAATAATGCTTTTGCCATTGCTGAGATAAGTAATTTTGACTTTGGTCTTGAATGGCAAAGTTTTATGGGCGGCCGTAAAAGGATCATACATGTCATATTTTTCTCCACTGGCAGTTGTCTTGCCGTGGAAGAATTCCCCATACCAGCTAGCAACAGTTGTATAAGAATGGGTACGGCTTTTTTGATACTCAGTAATTTTCATAGTTACGATAAAAACCACAATCACCACTACAACCATCCATATCATCTTTTTCATTCTATTCCTCCTTTTTTAAAGAATTTTTGATTTCTCCCTGCTGTCATTATAATACACATTATTAAATTAGTCAAGGTTGAAAAGTCAGAATAAAAGATTTAGAATAAGATTATGAAATCAAATAAAAGACCGCCTTTTTATGTAATTTGTGACAATATTCGAAGTTTAGAAAATATCGGATCTATTTTCCGTACATCTGATGCTTTAGGAGTAGATAAAATCTTTTTATGCGGAATTTGCGGTAAGCCGCCTCATCCTAAAATTTCCAAGACCGCTTTAGGCGCAGAAAAGAATATTCCTTGGGAGTATCACTGGCAAATTTGGCGAGTAATAGAAAAACTAAAAAAAGAAAAAGTTTTGATTGTTGCTTTGGAACAAACTAAAAAAAGTTTGCTCTATACTAAATTCAAGCCAAAATTTCCTTTAGCTTTAGTAATTGGCAATGAGATTAAGGGAGTTTCTTCTTGTGTTCTAAAAAAAGCTGATAAAATTGTTCATTTGCCAATGTTAGGCAAAAAAGAATCTTTAAATGTGTCTGTGTCTTTTGGCATAGCAGGATATTATTATGTTTTTCAAAATTCTCAAAAAAAGTAAAAAATCAAACGCTCGGTTAGGATTAATTCAAACGCCTCATGGAGTAATTCATACGCCGGCTTTTTATCCAGTTGCTACCAAAGCTACTGTTAAATGCTTATCTCCAAAAGAAGTTAAAGAAATTGGCTTTGAAGCAGTTTTAAGCAATACTTACCATCTTTATTTGCGGCCTGGCCATCAAATTATTAAAAAAATGGGAGGATTGCATAAATTTATGAATTGGCCTGGACCAATAGCTACTGATAGCGGCGGTTTTCAAGTTTTTAGCTTAGGTTTTGGATTAGAGCATGGAGTAGGCAAAATATCCGGATTTTTTCCTGGCAATAATAAAAAACCAGAAAAACCTGTTAGGCCTAAATTATTTAAAGTAAATCAAAAAGGAGTAGAGTTTAAGTCTCATATAGACGGTTCAAAGCATTTTTTAACTCCAGAGAAATCAATTCAAATTCAAGAGGCATTAGGAGCAGATATTATTTTTGCTTTTGATGAATGCACTTCACCTTTATCAGATAAAGCCTACACCAAAAAAGCCTTAGAAAGAACTCACGATTGGGCAAAACAATGTCTAAAATACTACAACAAGGACCAAGCTTTATTTGGAATTGTACAGGGTGGAATGTACAAAGACCTAAGAACAAAAAGCGCAAAATTCATTGGAAAACTTCCTTTTGCAGGCTTTGGAATTGGAGGAAGCTTAGGAAAATCAAAAGACGACATGCATAAAATCCTAAAATGGACAATCCCTTTAC
>JABMPX010000013.1 GCA_013203625.1 Parcubacteria group bacterium
AAGTACCGGTGAAATTCTAAGCTGGACTTCATACTTCTCTCCGCTTTTTCTCTTATTCGTAAGTTCTCCAACAAAAACTTTTTTCTCTTGTTTAATTGTTTTCCACATTTTTTGATAAAACGCCCTATCCATTTTTCCTCCCCACAAATCCCCTGATTTTTTACCCAACATTTCTTTCTTCAAATAGCCAGTAATTCTTTCAGCTGCCTTATTGGCATATAAAATACTACCTTCTAGGTCTGTGATAATTATATGATCAGAAGCGTTTTCTACTGCCAACTGGAATTTCTGTAAATCCACAGTCAATTTCCGCGCCAATTGTGTCGCTTTCAATTTTGTCCTTGAAAAAGAATACAACACAAAAAAAACAAGGACACTAAAAATTAGTCCTGCAATAAGAACTGTGAAAGGTAAAAGTTTTTCAGCGGAGCTTGGAAAAAATTCTGATGAATCTTCAAAATGCAATGACCATCTTCTACCAGCAATATCCAAATCGCTATCTTGAACAAACATTGACTGATAAGAACTTTCTCCATGGTTATGACTAACGAGTTTAGATTTTTCACCTAAATCATCCGTAGAATCAAAAATATCAATATTAAGTCCTTCAGCTATATCAATATTGCGCAAAAGGGCGGAAAGCAAATCTCCTGCCCTAAAAACAGCTGAAATATAACCAATAAGTGCTTCCCGTTTTTCTTCTACGGTTTCTATTAACACGTTGTTTTTATACACTGGCAGAAAAACCAAAAAGCCCATTTGCTCGCCTTCCTCCTGTACAAGACGAATAGGAGCCGTGGCAACTGGTTTGTTTGTGTCCATTGCCTCTTCAAGTCCAGCTCTCCTTGAAGAATTTGAGAAAAGATCAAAGCCAAATGCAGCCTCATTCCCTTCAAACGGCTCAATATATGTTACAATATAATATTCCTCACGATCGCCCTCGGGATAAATGATAAAATTAGGATATCCTTCGGATATTAAGCTTGTATCATTTCGAACTTCTTCAGTAAAATTCTCCTTATCTTCTAACAACACCCGTGTGATAAACGAAAGTGCTTGCATACCAGGAAAACGCTCGTTAATTGGGAGGGAATTTATATACGCATTCCACTCGTTACGATTAACTTCCGTACTAGCGGAAAAAAGAGCACGAGCGCCAAAAAGAATATTCACATATTCACTTAACTTATCTTCCGTACGAATAACAATTTCCTTAGCCGCATTATTAAATTGTTCCTGCCTTTGATATTCAACAAAGTTTTTCGTTTCTTTCCAAGCATAAATAGCCAAAGCAAGTGAAAAAATAAATATTAAAATCGGTAAAATCAGTTTTGTTTTTTTAATTTTCTGTTTCATATTGCTTCCTGCCAAGAGGAAATATTAATTTGAGGATTTATTTGGTCAATTAAAATTTCTATTTTAGAAATACTGTCGGAAATTGATGCCCAGTTTTGAATTAATCTATTTTCTCCACCCTGATTAATAATAATATAAGAACAATTATTTCCATTAATAGTTAAACTACCAGAACCGCTATAATTAACATTATCTCTTATATCTTGCAAGGCGGTTTCCGCGCAAGCGCTAGCCAAAGCTTTGCTTTGTTTAGAATCTGCCAAGACGCGGCTTGATTTAACTGAATTTAAAGAAACCCAGGAACTTGAAAAAATTATGCCCATAACTATAGCGCTGATAATAATAATGCTATAAATTACTACGTATCCTTTTTGGTTATTTTTATCGTAAACTAATTGAGCCATAAAATGTTTTGGAATAGTTGTATTTAGGTCGGCCGGATTGATTGTCATAATCTAATGTAAAACTGAATTTGACAATGCCGGGCGTGTCTGTCCGTGACAGATTTTGAAAAACTAAGCCACTGGCGATTACTTTACTATTAGTTAAATTTATTTGGTTGGCGCCGCTTTCTTCTATTTTTATAGTCTCGGCATCCAAAGAAAAAACTGTTGGGTCTTGCGCAACAGCAACTACATCCAAAGTCAAACTGTTAGCATTATTTCCCAGCGTTGGCGCGATAATATTTTCCGCATTGCGAATTTTTTGCGATAATATTTGCGCTATTTGAATGCCTTGCTGCTCCACTTCCGCTATGACTTGGTTTTTTGCCCGAGTCTGCAAAATTGTTCTACTAAATGAAGCTATGCCCAAAAGCATTATTGAAACCAAGCTGATATAAATAATCAACTCTATTAAGGTAAATCCTTTGTTTGTTTTCATAAAAAATAATTACGGCGCGCAGCAGCATGTATCTATTTGTGGCCCTTGCGTGCAATACTGGTCGCCATCGGTCTCATAATTTTCTCCTTCTTTTGAGCATTTATTCTGATTTTGGCGGCAAATTCCGTCTGAATAGCCCAATGATTGACAAACAGCTGAACAGGAGTCTGCTGTCTCAACAACAACCTGCCAATTTGTAAGATATGTCGCTAAAGAAACCGAACCGCTATTCATTAATCCCCCATCCCAAAAAACTTGAGAGATTATCTCTTTAGTGTTCACATCAATACTTGAAATTTCAATCTCTCGCGTAAAATTATCTGTTAAATCCTGACTTCCAGAAAAAACCCACTGCCCGCTGGAGATAACCAAACCATAAGTTCCGTCAGTTAAATTGCTGAAATCTTCGTCGCGAATATTGCGCGCCGCTTCCAATCCTTCTTCAGCTAAAAAAACGGCTCGCGCTTTTGTTCCGGCTGTTGCAGAGCTTTTATTAAAATATATTAAACTACCTACAAAAGCGGTGACAATTAAAGCAAAAACCGCGCTGGCGATAATAATTTCCACAATACTAAAACCCGATTGACTAATATTCAACCGCGCCTTTTTCGTTAATTGTAATGATTTTTGAATCATCTGAGGACGAAAGAATTATCTGCCCCGTTTGTTCCGGCAGGCCAGTTAATTTATCAAAAATAACATCTGCTAAGCCGCTCGGCAAAATGCGGGAAGAAATAGGAAATTTTTCATCACTAATTACATCGCGATTAGCATAATTTGCTCCTTTGAAAATACTGATTTGAGAATTTTCAATATGCGTTCCCCAATCTGAATCGCCTTCAGCGGCCTGCGCTAAAACTTGCGCCCGCCTCAAAGCGCTCACAACAGTAAATTCAGCCATCTTAAGATCGTTTTTCTGTTGCATTATTTTATAAACTGGCATTGAGATTCCAGTTAAAATCGCAATAATACTTAATGAAATAATGACCTCAATTAATGTAAACCCTTTCATAAATTATATTATATTTGACAGATTATAGATCGGCATAATCACGCCCAAGGCAAGCAGGGCTACTGCCAAGCCAATAATAATAAGTAATATCGGCTCTAAGATAATTGGCAAATTTCTGGCCGTGGCTTCGGTTTTCTGTTCAAATATTTTTCCGATTTTTATTAGTATCTCAGAAAGCTTGCCTGATTTTTCGGCCGCCGCTATCATTTGGCGGACTGAAGACGGAAACAGCTTTTGAATATTAGGATAATCATTAAAGCTTTTCTGCAAAGAATTGCCTGTTTCAACTTTTTCCCTTAGATAAATGTAAAACTTCTGATAATTTTTAAAAGTAGTTGTTCCTTTTAAAGCCGAAATCGCATCAACTACTGACATGCCGCTTTCAAACATCGTGCCTAAAAGATGACCGAAACGGGCTATCTCAACCTGTTTAATTAGTTTTTTTACCACCGGCAAATGGAATAATATGGCATGGCCGATAAACTTAGTTTTGGGAAAGCTGAATAAAAAATAAAAAGCGCTTAAGACAAAAAGCGCGAATAGAGGGATAATAAAAATACCGTATTGACTTAAAAATTCTCCAATACCAATTAACCATCTGGTAATAATAGGCAGCTCCGCATCAAGATCATTAAAAAAAGAAGCTAATTTGGGCAAAACAAACCAGGCGGTTCCAATACCGATTACAATTGCCAGAGTAAAAACAATGACCGCATACATCAAAGACGAACGCACCTTTGACCGAAAAAGCGTTTCTTTTTCGTTTTGTAAAACAATCACTTCCAAGTTTTCAGCCAAACGGCCCGATTGCTCGCCAACTTTAATCAAAGACAGAATACGCTGCGAGAGAACCCCGGTTTGCTCCAAAGAATTATATAAAGAACTTCCACCGTCCAGATCATCTGCCACGCCTTTTAATATTTTTCTTATTCGACGAGAATCTGCTTCTTCTTGGATAGACCTGACGGCTGAACTAATGTTCATTCCGGCTGAAAGCAAGGTTGATAAATTTTCAATGAAAAAATAAATTTCTTTTTTTAGACCAAATTTTAAAAAAAACGATAACTTATATTTTTTATTAGGTTTTTTATTATTCATAATAAATCCTGCCTTACTCTGCAGAAACCACCCGCAAAAGCTCTTCTAAGGAAGTAATGCCGTTTTTAACCTTTCCGATTCCATCATCAAAAAGAGAGCGCGCTCCTTGTTTCTTGGCCAAATCCCATATTTCGCCGCTAGACGGATTTTTAAGGATTAAATCTTTCATTTCTTGAGTAATTTTTATTATCTCAAAAATTCCCAGCCGGCCCTTATATCCCAAACCGCCGCAAGAGGAACACCCTTTAGATTTATATAAAGTAACGGTCTGTTCTTTAAAATATTTTTTAGCCGCGGGTATTAATTTTTCAAGATTGAAAATTTTTTCCGAATATCCGTAACGGCAACTTTCACAAAGGCGCCGCGCTAATCTTTGAGCCACCACAATCTCCAAAGTAGAAGACAAAAGAAACGGCTCAATTCCCATATCTAATAAACGCGGAACAGCCGTAGCCGCGTTATTGGCGTGAAAAGTTGATAAAAGCAAATGGCCGGTTAAAGCGGCGTTAACCGCGATTTCAGCTGTTTCCTGATCGCGTATTTCGCCCACCAGAATAATATCCGGATCCTGACGAACAATTGCTCTTAGCCCTTGGGCAAAACTTAAATTCGTTTTTTTGTTTACTTGAATTTGATTAGCTTCGGCTATTTTATACTCTACTGGATCTTCAATAGTGGTAACATTAACTTCCGGCCTATTTAATGTTTTCAAAATAGCGTATAAAGTTGTTGTTTTACCAGAGCCGGTCGGACCAGTAACCAAAATCATGCCAAAAGGATTGCGCGCTACCTTATCAACTAATTCTTGATCTTGTTTTGATAAACCTAAATCAGATAAATTCATGCCCTTAATATACTGGGCCAAAAGACGAATTGCGACTTTTTCGCCTTCCACTGTGGGCACCACTGAAACTCTCATATCAACAATACTGCCCTCCTTATCAAACCTAATCGCTCCGTCTTGAGCAGAATAATGTTCATCAATCCTCAAATTTGCCTGAACTTTTATTCTATTTAAAATATTCTCATAATAATCTTTAGGAATACGGCCGACCTCTTGCAAGACGCCATCAATGCGGAGGCGAACAATCGTTTCTTTTTCACGAGGCTCAAAATGAACATCAGAAGCGCGAAATGATAAAGCATCATTGATAATTTCTTTAATAATTTCCGGAGCGATCTTGCCTTGCGATTTTATAATCTTGATAAAACGAGCTTCCAGAGTTTTGCGATAATGCCCTAAAGCTATTTCAATATCTTCAGATAAAGAATAAGCTAATTTTATCTTTTTTGTTTTTAAGGCCTTGCTAACGATTTCTGAAATTCCTTTTTGTTTAGGATTATCAGTAGTTATTATTACGCCATCCTTATTTTCTTTAAACAAAACAAGGCGATACTTTTTAGCTATTACTTCTGGAATTTTCAATACCTGTTCTTTCGTTGGTTCATATGAATTCAAATCAGCGTATTCAGCTTGAAAAGATTCCGCAATTGCTTGGCCCAATAAATCTTTGGTTATTAAATTGTTTTTTAAAAGATAATCAGACAGAGAAAGCTTGTCTTGCTTGGCTGACTTTTCCGCCTGCTCTATATCTTTCTCGCTGATATAGTCGCCTTTTAGCAAAATATCTTTTATTTTATTGTCGTTTAATATTTCCTTCATAATAAAAAAACCCCCCATGATTATTTGAAAAGCATTTTTTTAACTTTATTAACTATTTCTATGATTGGAGTATTGGATTTAACAATATAATCTTTGGCGCCTAATTCCATAGAACGTTTAATATCTTCTTCCTGTCCAAGATTGGAAATCACCACTACCGGAGTTTTAATTCCTTTCTTTTTTATTTCTTCCAGTACTGCAAAACCGTTCATTTCAGGCATTATCAAATCAAGTAAAATTAAATCAAATTTTCCTTTTTCAAGTTCATTAAAAACATCTTTGCCGTTGAAAACCGTCACTGCGTCAACGCCGACCTTTTGAAATTTCAATTTCAAAGCGCTGGCTAACGGTTTTTCATCCTCGGCAATAAGAACTTTTTTAGATTGTATTGGCATATTATTAAATGATGATTATTTCTAATATTATTATAACACAAGATACAAAAACCAACCAACAACCAAAAGGCCGCATCTCGGTCTCTCAATAAAAAAGTCTTGTGGCTGTGTACTCGGGTTTAGTACTTCAATTATACAAGTATCCATGGGCTTTTTCAAGGCTTGATTTGGAACAGAATTTTAGGCCTCTGGGTCTTAAATTATGAGACACTTTGAGACACATTTTGCGTACTTTCAGGTGTCTCAAATGAGACACTATCCTGTCTTATTATTCAATAATCTTATGCTTATCACCCTCAATGAAAACGGCTTGGTTATCAGTTAATTCAATAACTGGGTATTTGACCTTCTTTTTGAATTCTTCCACTTCTTGTCTGTGTTTTTCTTCAAAATGAGGAAAGATTGAAATATTAGTAAAATTAAAACCAGTTAGATCCTTTAAATCAACATCGTTTTCATCTCCGTCCATTCCCCAACCGGAAATCTCAATATTTGGCCCGGCCATAATACTTCCGGCACTAACTCCGACGTATATTTTGCCCTGATTGACTAGTTCAATAACTATTTTATCCAGACCTGTTTGTCTGAATCTTTTCATAATGTAATAAGTGTTTCCACCACAAATATAGAGAGCATCAAAGTCTTTGACTTCTTCCATTGATATTTTCTTGTCCAGATTAAAGACAAAAATATCTTTAAATCCCAAATCAGTTAATTCTTTTTTAGATTCTTCAATATAATATTCTTCTTCTTTTATTCTAGCGCTGGTAACCATAAAGATCTTAGAATCTTCTGGTTTTTTATCTAATTCCTTAAGAAATAGATCTGATACTTCCTTATTTAAGAATCCGGCTGATGTAAGAAATAGTTTTTTCATTTTTTATTTTTATAATTATATTAGGAATTTATTATTTATTCTCTTGAATAATAAAGAAGAGCAAATTTTTTGGTTTTCCCATCACCAGAATGAAATAGTAACATTTCTCGATGATATAATGGTTTTAAAGAAAACTTAGAAGGAATCTCTAGTTTCAACATTTCATCTTTTTTCAATGCCACACTTGGAACATCCTTTTGATATTCATCTGGGAAAAAGCATCTCGGCAAATCAGAAATATCTTTATATAATAAAAGACGTTTTTGATTTACAACTCGTTCTTGTGTAGATATGGATATCTGTGGATTCAGACAACTAATAACCTCAATTAGCTTTTCGGATAAATAGAAAATATTGCAAATATTATATCTAATATCCCTAGCGAAAGAAAATGCAGTATCTTGACCTTTAAATTTTAAATGTATCCCCGCTACTGGCTCAAACCTTTGATTAAAAACATTTGCAACGTAATACCCAAGAGAAAAATCATTAGTGATTTTGTCAAAAATAATAATCCCATTCAAAATGGCATTATTATGTTTAAGCTCATTGACTATTCTATCTAAAAATACTTTATAAGAATTGATTTCACTTAAAAACGTTATCACACATGGCAAAGCAATGTTTTGTTTTAACCAACTATATTGATTTCTATTATCTTTAAATCCAGGTTTTGGAGAAATAAAAGTTTTAACTATATGAAAACAATCATCTAAATACTCTCTTAAAGAATACAAGAAAGACCTATATTGCTTTAGTGTTTCTGTTATTTTATCGTCTTTCTTATTCTCAGGAAGAAAATCTTTAATCTTAATAGATTTATATACAATAAAAAAATCTTTTAAGCTATTCTCGACTTTACTAAAAGAAGTATTATGAATAGCTAAAGGATGTTTTAGTTCATAATCTTTATGAAACAAAAAATGATCCTCTATGGCTTCGAGGTATTCTTTAATATTTGGCTCTAAATCTTTTTTTGTAATTATTAACATATAAATCAGAATTATTCAAAGCATGTAAGCCAACAAAACACTATAAAAAAGATTTTATTATGCCTTATTATAAATTAACTTCTTTTAAATGACATGCTTCTATTATTTTATCCCATGGCCACGCTACTCCCATGTCATATTTATCTTGTCTAAACATCTGATGAACGGCGATTCCCTTAAAACTTCCAATAGCCGGCAATTGATATGACATTTTATCTTTAGGAACTTTTCTCGGAATATTCCATTTATCACACAAAAAGTTGACCAACTCACAAACCGCCTGAACTTGTTCATCAGGGAATTTTACTCCTCCATCAGCATCCCTATTTTTCCCTTTAATAATTTGGTCTTCTGGCCATTCTTTTTTTACATAATCAACCCATTTCCCATTTTTATTCCATGCCGGACCAATATTCACAATTTCAATACCGATTGACCTTTTATCGTTAATCCAATTCTTACATTCCACTCCTTTTATACCTAAATGGTAAGACCAGTATTTTTCTTCGTAAAGACTCACGATATACTTTGGACCCTTTATATCAATAACAAAAGGCGTGGCTACCCTATTTGGCTTCTTAAACACGCTATAAGCACTTTGCCAGTTATACCCCGCCGTAAAGTGTAAAACTATTAAATCTTTCTTATGTTCGTCTTTCCAGTAGCTACCATCTGGCAAATAGTTAATATAGGTATTATCTTGGATATCAGTTGCCGTCGGCGTATCGCTTGCTTCTGTTTTATTTACCAATTTCGTAATGGTGTTTTCTGATAATTCTTTTTTAATCATTAAAGGCTCTGTGGCATTTTTATTAATCTGAATATCGCTTGTCTTCGTAGTAGACAATTCAATTGTTTTGTTGCAATAAGGACAATTTAATTTCATATAAAGTTATTCCAAATTAACCGGAAAGTTATTTTTTAATTTTCCCTAATATCAACTCAATACAGTCGCCATATTCGCTGGTATGCAGAATAGTATAATGGCCTGAATTGAGTTTTTTCCTCAACTCGTTATTGTTATTAGATTTGTCAATTTGATTTTTTCTAAAAAACAAAAATCGTTCGACATCATAAATATTTCTATGACGGCGCCAACCCCAAATAGCAACAGCAGTAGATATAGATAAGGCCAAGATTGATATAGTAATTGATGTTATTTCCATATTTTAAAATCACTTAATATTTTTTAATGTTTCGATATCTTTCAGGAGATTGGATTTTTTATCTTCATTCTTAATTTGCCTCAAGTATCTATCTTTCGACTCAAGTAAAGACCCCAGATCGATCACAGGAACATTTATATTCTCAAAGTTTCTAAATTCAATCTTTTGAAATTTAAATTTCCCATCAGCTAAATCTATAGTATGTTTGTCTATAGCAAACATCACTTCAATTTTCATCTCGTTGATCTCACAATAACCCCTGCTTCGTCTATTTCTTGGTTGAACATTTAACTGGATCCCGTGATCTTGAAATATAGATTTGATATATTGCTCGTCCTCTTCGACAATTATATCAATATCATTAATCCCGTCTCTATGAATTTTACCATAATATACAGCTACTGCCGCACTACCAAACACTGCCCAAGTATTTTGGCCCAATATCTTTGTAGTTTTTTTTAACGCGTCTGTCATATTTTTAATCTTTGTTCAAAAATATAAATAATGGATTTTTTCGTAATTGATATTTTTTTTGATCATAGGATTTGTAGGCACTGATAGTTCCCTTAAATAAAGATGCTATACTCTGAACAACCGTTAGTAACCAAAAATTTTGCTGAATTTTACCATTTAAAACATCATTTAATACCGATTCACCAAAATTAAATACAGCATCTTTCTTAATCCGATCAAAATCATTCCCAAGGTTTTTATATTCTCTCTTTATAGAATCGTTAAATTGCCTAACCAAAGACTGGTAATTGTCGTATTTATTCAACTTCCTGAGTTGCTCCCATCTTTCACTAAGAAAATTTCTCAATGCTATAGTATCTTCTCTTTTTTCCGCAATAAAATCAGGGGAAAGACCAATTAAAAATGGGACACTCAAATCTATTTTACTTTGCGTAAATTCTTTTTTTGCTACTTGTTCTTCGTCTAATTTAATAGCCTGCGAAAACAATTCTACACTTAGTTTATTTGCTAGATTATCTGTTACAGAAATAGCATTTAGCTCATTCTCTATATACAAAGACATGGTAAGCGACATGCCAGGAGTTATTATCAAGCCTTCTTTTAGTTTAGATATATCAAAATAATTATCTACCTTAAAAGCCTGTCTTTTTTTAATTTCTTCGATCTTATCCTTGAGTACTTCCCCTGATAAGCTATATTCCCCTGCTAAAAATTTAGCTGCTTCTATCTCTCTATCCTGCTTAGACATAGATTTCAAATCTTCTAATAGCTCCGTAGCCTTAGCTTTGTCTTCTAACCCTAATGTTTTTTGGATACTCTTGAGACTGCTATTTTGACCTCTAAGCCTTATATTTTCGCTTAAAAGCTCCACGCCTTGCTCAAATATGCCTACCTTATATAATCTTTTAGCAACTTCTGTATCTTCAAGTTTATGTTCTTCAAATATATGCTCATTCATTTTAGCTAAGTCCTTCCATGCAGAATAATCCCACATAGCTAAATCCGGCAATAAGAGTACTTGACCAGTTTCTATCCACTTCGTTAAAGATTTTATGAATAAAGTATACTCAAATAAAAATTTCAAGTAAGAATCTGGTTTTTTGTGAGGAGCGTCTTCAAAATTCGGATTTATATTACACAGCTTAGAAAGAGGATCTGTTATTAATGTTTTATATCCTAAAATCCCAACTTTCCCTAAAAAATTATCTACTGACTCTAAGTGTGGCGCTGGCCAATAATAAAGCGTATCTTCTGGTCTATTTTTAATTTCTTCTATTGCCAATTGGACATTTGCTGTATTCCATATTTCTTTTTTCAAATAACATATCGCTTCAAAAATATCTCTACTAGAAATATTCTTTTTCACAGAAAAAAACCTCTTATCAAAAGAAATCCCAAACTTATTGCTCAGGTATTCTATCTCTTGTAGATTTAGATTTTTCGTGCTGAACATTAATTTATCTAAAATATTTTTTATTAGACATTAAGGCAAATCTCTTAACTTTTTTATTCTTCATTATAAAACCACATAGTAATTTTATTACATCTATAGCAGTATTAAATGAAGGCATGTAAAAAGCATACAATTCTTCTTTATAACCGGATGCTTCTTGTTTGGCCCGCCATTTACCATTCTTATGGTCTAAAATCCCAATTGACAAATGGGCATTATAATTTATATGCGCGAAGTTACAAACATCTTTATACATAGAAGTAAGAACATCTTCGCTGCTTAAAATTTTCTTCTTTGCCTCTTCGTCTTCCCCTTCGGTAGCAATATCTTTTAAAACTCTCCCCAACTTATCAAACATAGTTAAAATATTAACAGCCTCTGTACGTCCTACAAATAAACTCCCAGCCTCCTTATTTCCAAGGCATAAATCGTTTATTTTAGGGATAATTTTCTCATAATCATTGTTATAAATCAAATGAACAACATATCCAAGTAATGCAGGAATTTCTAAAAATGATTTAAGTACAGCATAATATGCAGGAAAATTACTATTATTTAATGCAATTACTGCCCCTTCTTTAAGCAAAAGAGATCTTAATAGGACTGAACTAAGTAAAATTTGAAGTCTGGACTGGAAGGCTTTTTCTATGCCATCAAAACCATCAATCATCTGTATGTCTGTAAAAATATATTTTTCAATATCACTTTTATAGTTATCAATATCATTAAAATCAGTCTCTGAATCAAAAGAGTCTTTTACATTATCTCTAAGCTTAAATTTATTGATTTTTATATCTTGATACATAAAATTATTTTCTATCTCTATTTAAATTTAACAAATTATTCTTATCCTCATACCCCCTAAGTCTCCCCGATAAAATCCCCAACCTATAGCAAACGCCATCACTCATCAATCGCCAATTGGTATTAGCAAGTTTCTTTTTTAATAATCTCTGAAGCTGGATCCGGCTGTCATATTCGTCCCGATCAGTTGTATTATTCTGTGCAAATGGGTCAAGTAGCTTCTTCTTCGATGGTGTAGTCGATCTTCCTCTATGCTTTTGTTTATTAAAGCTTAATTAATATCACATTGTTTTATTATTTTCCCTAAATGTTTTACAAATATCCCTATGTGAGCAGTAATCTTCATCTGAAGAAGAGGATCCTCTTTAACTTTTCCAAATAAATTCTTATTGATTAAAGTTGATAATACCCATAATGAAGTTGACGGATGTTCTGTTTTTAAAGCCTTGTCATACTCAATATACTTCATGCTCATCATTTTCATCCATTTTTTAAAACTTTTCCCCTTATCAGTCAATTTCTCATAAACGAATTTATGGAATATATCTAAACATTTATTGCGTTTATCTACATTCCTAAACGATCCTTCGCAAGTATAAACTACTAACCATATATTTAAAAAAAATAACTCTTCAGATATTACTCTCAAGTCTTCATCGCTTCTTATCTTGAAACCGAAACTCTTGGCAATTTCTCTAATTTTCTTATCTGTTAAAAAATTAAATACCCAACGAAATAGTATCAATGCAAATTCTTCTTTTGATATTTTCCCTTCTTGAGGTTTTTCTTTAAGACTCATGCTTTTAGAAATAATTTATTTCTTCAATTATATGATCTAGTTCCTTTACAATAAGGAAATTTCGAACACCCATAAAAATTACCATAACGTCCTGTTCTTAAAATCATATTTGAACCACATTGAGGACAAGTTTTATCTCCAGAAATTACAGTATTTTTATTAATATCATCGTCAGACTTCTCTATTAAAGTATAACCCTTACAATGCATGCAAAAACGTCCATACCCAGTAATCAAATCTGGATCTCTAAAATCTTTATAATCTCTGATTTTTTTACACTTTGGACATTCTTTCATTTCTCCATTTTGCAATCCTTCAACAGTTTGTTGAATATTAACCAAGACTTGATTATTAATGCTTCTATTTTTAAGTAATTTTCCTATTCGTTCATCGAGAGTTTTAATTGGATTATTTCCAATATTAAATTTGTTTATTCGTAAAAACTTATATCCATAACCTTCCAATACTTTTTGTCTATAAACATCTCCATCGGTACAATAATCTTGATAGTTAAATTCATTTATCTCATCGATATCTTTGAAATGTTCTCTAAAACCATCGTATTCAATAATAATTTTATGTTCTTTATGAGTTTCATCTTTGTAGACAAGTAAAAAATCAACTTTGTAATTTGGATGATTATAAGTCCGATCAAGTTGTCGTAAATATTTACCAATTTTAAATTGCGGGATAAATTCTATATCATCTTTATTCTGTTTCCAAAATTCAGTCTGATAAAACCAATTTAATACTTCGGGTTCCATCTTTGATTTTTCATCAACCTCTGAAACATCTTTTTCTTTTTTCGCTTCTTCTAGAATGTATTGATAATGTCTCATCGCCTCTCCGATTGAGCCAGAATATTTATCTAAAGACTTACTTAAAATAAAATGGATACATTCCTTTGCACGACTAAAACCGACATTAAGTCTCTGTGCTTTTATTTTTCCATCCTCTTCAATATCCACATCACTCAAATCTTTAATAAAGACTCCCCACAATCTATCCAAATCTTCAGTAGCTACCATTGAATAAAAGATTATATCCCTTTCTTCCCCCTGACATGTATCAAAAGTCATTATCTTTAACTGTGACTTATCAAAATAGTAATCTCTTTCTGGTAATTTATTTATCATTTCTATTAATAACTTTTGCTGATTGGTGTGGGGTGTGATAATTCCAACACTCGAATTACTATCTTGTTCTTTGAGTTTCTGCAACTCATTAATTATATAATTAGCTTCTGGAATATTAGTGTTCTGAATTAACTCTTGTTTATTATCATGCTTTACTACTGAAAACTTTATAACTTCATTTATTGATTTTCCTCTTATTTTCATTACCTGAAGATTGTCCTGATAGAAATGCTTATTAGAATAAGAAATTATTTCTTTATACCCTCTAAAATATTTTAATAATTGAGTATTGTAATTAGTAATAAATTCAAAAAATTCTAAAATTGAAGTTTTGATATTAAATTTATCAAGTCTAGCTAATTGAACTGTCTCTTTCGACACATTTTTTGTAAAAACACCTCTAAGATTATTTAAATATTCTCTATTAGTATCAGTTTTCGCCTGTGCAGATTTAACATTACTAAACTGTTTCTTATCGCCAAGTATTAAAATTTTCTTAGCTCTTAATAATGCAGGGAAGGCTTGTGCTATACTCACCTGTGAGGCTTCGTCAATAATAACTAAATCAAAAATCTCTGGTTCCAATGGTATATATTCTGCATAATCTCTTATGCCAGCAAGAATACATGGGAATGCTTCCTTAAGTTTTAGAAATTCATCTTTAGGAAAACGTTGCTTTTTTCTGATAATATCTCTTAAAGTTTTTGCATCATTCCTATTGTGATCATAAAAATCAACTAAACGACCATCCATAATATAAGTCATTTGAGCAGTAACTAAACTTTCTAAACTTTCTTTTTGTAGGGCATAGTTTGATTCTGGAATAGTTCTAAAGCTCTTTTCTGTTTTTTGTTTAATACTTAAATATCTAATTAATTTATTAAAATTCAAATCATTCATTTTTAGTATTTCGTTATCACACAAACTAGAAATATTAAAAATATTAATTTTCGATTTCTTTAAAGTACTAGGATATTTATTTAAATTATCCTTTAAATACACCAAGTCATCACCCAATCCTACTATTTCTTGAATTGATTTTATTAATTTCTGATCAATAGATAGACGATGAATTAATTTAATAAAATCAATATTTGAAATTAAAGATGATTTAATTCCACTTTTAAGATTTTCAGCATAATTTAGTATTTCCAAAATTTCTTTTAATCTATCTATACTCTCGTGAGGTTGATCTATATTAGAATAAGGATATTCTTTTTTAAATTCTAAATTTACCCTTTCAACTTCTTTCTTTTTTAAGAAGTATCCGAAAATCCAATTTCTTAAATTATCATAATCTTTTATAAAATTATTTAATCTTTTTAAATCCTTATCTGATAATTCTCTAAAATCACTAATTGAAGTAAGATTTTCTCCAAAAACTTCTTTTAACTTACTTAAAATCTCTTTTAATGAACAAAGCAAACGAATGAATTCTTGAAATTTGTCTGTAGTATCCACTGTTTTAGAAGATAAAGAGAAAAAACTAAATAATTGATTATTATCATTAATCTTATCTTTCAAATTGTTAAATATTTTCCTAAACTCTTCTAATTCGATAACGGATCCCGATTCTTTTATTAGCTCATCTGTATCAACTGGAATACTTTTATCTTTAAAGTAATTTTCTAAGTCAAATAACTCATGAATTTCATTAATATCAATTTCACTATAAGCCAATATTTCAGCATCAAGATCTTCTTTTAGAGTATTAGATAATTTTTTTGTATTGTTTTCTAAATTTTCGTAATCTTTCTTTATTGCTCGATAGTGAGTTTTTATATTTTCAACTGATGAAGTTGACAATATTTGACTATAAGTACTTCCAGTTTTACCCAATCTTAAAATAGGATTTTGAAAATGCTTATCATGCCTTACCTTATTCATCGTATCAGTTATTTTATCCTCAACCACATCAAGGGCTTCTTTCTTATCTGACAAAACTAAAACTGACTGATTTTTAAGTATTGCGTTAAAAACAACTGCAGTTATAGTATGACTTTTACCAGTACCAGGAGGCCCTTCAACGGTTATATATTTACAACCTTTATTTTTAATTGCAGATAAAATTTGTAATTGCTCACCATTAAGAGGAATTGGGCTTGAGAAAACAAGGCGGTCACTCGTCTTAGCATTATCCCATTCTTCTTCAATTCCCGGATTAAATGCTTCTGGATTTTTATGTATAAAATCATCAATTAGTTTGTTAAATGCTTCCGCTAGAACACTATCTCCTTCATCTATCTTTTGAAGTATATCTTCGTAATCGTTAACTAATGCTTCATCAGATTTATCAAATAAAGCTATATAACAAGAATTTGATATCCTCGTCCAAAAACTTTTAGCTATTTGACGTTCTGGATTATTGATATCAATAGATGAATCTAATCCAAAAAAGTTAACGATATCATTAAGTATCCCGTTTATAACATTTCTGAAATCATCTTGATGTTGAGCAAGATAAATTATCCTTTCAGAAATTGTTTTTAAACTCCCTTTTGTGTTTTTCTCTTCGTTATATTCTTGAGCTATATATTCTAGAGCCTTTTTATTGATATAAACCTGCGAATCAAACTCAACTGTCAATACATCTTCCTGTCGACTAACTACAAAAGGAATATAAAAAATAGGATATTTAACTTTATTAAAGGTTATATCGCAAAAGTAAAGATAAAATTCTTGTTTATCTAAAATATTTCTATTTCTTTCAAGCTCAAAAACTTCCGCAAATAAATCTGTCACTTTAAAACTTTCGAAGAAATTATTAATATTACCCTTTACTTCTTCCAAATCAAAAACACTCTCTAAGTCTTTGAGAATGTTTATTTTTTCCTTTATGAGTAATCGCTTTAAAATCTCTGATGTTTTGTTTTCAAGTAAAGAAACTAATACAGAAGTCAACTCCTCCTCCATTAAATAAATAATGTTTTCATCTCCTAAATCCAAATTTTCAAGAGGTTTTTCAAGGTTACCAACAAAAGACAGTACTAATTCATCCTTTATAATACCTGAAATATTTTCCACAGACATTGAACATGCCTGATCAATATCTTTTTTATATAAAATACTACATTTTTCTATTTCCTCACTAACTCTTTTTAAAATCTTGTTAATTTGTTTCTGAGAAATCTTCTTCGACTGTAATTTTACTAAATCTAAAAGATTTTTGGGAATATTCGTCCTATAGACTCCTTTTCCAATTGTGCTAAAAACATTTTTATCAAATGAATGATTAACTGCTTTCCATATTAATTTATTAAAAGAAAGATATTTACTAAGATTTAAACCAACTAATAAATTGTTTTTACTACGAAATTGAATACTTCTTTTCGGATTTTTTCTTCTATGAAAATCTGTTTCCAAAAAATCCATAAAGTACTTAGCCACCTCTTTAATAAAAATCAAGCTATTCTTTTTACTGATTTTTTTCTTATTTTTTTTATCAAATTTGAGCGACATACTATAAAATTAATGTTTGTTTTTTAATAATCGTAAAATATTACCCTTCTTATATCTCCTATCTTTACGCGTCCCAAAACGAAGCGCCTTAAGAATACCCTTATTATCCCATCCTCTAAGGGTATTAGGATGACAATTCAAAACCTCGCAAGCCTGTTGAAGCGTTAAGATATCAGGAAGCCCATTTAATTTTTTATCTAACTTTTCCATACTTGAAATTATTTAAAAAATGACTTAACATAAGTTTACAATACATTAGTGATAAAGTAAACTATGACAAGAATATTTAAACATCAAGTAAAAGCTTTACGGATATATAAAGATATCCAACAAACAAAGAAAGAATTTCTAAAATTTCTTGAAAAACAAGGCCTTTTTAAGCAACTCGAGAAAAAATACGAAGATATCATTGAAAAAGAAAAGATGGATTATGATACAGCTCGTATCTTAAAGCGGCTTTTTACAAACTCCCCTGCCGGCAATGCCGAAAAAGAAAAGATGGATTTAATGGCAGAAATTGCAGTATCTAAGGCATTTGAAAAATTACATTCATCTCAAAAATCCAGCAAAGAAAAAAAGGATAACATAATACTAAAACCCGATGGAGATCTCTGTCGTGGACCACACTGTTACCCAATGCGCAATAGATGTCAACTGCTGAACATACTTAAAACGCTCAACAAAAATTTCAAAGAGACAAAAGATATCTGTACGGAAACAGGCATAGAGAAAACCAGCACAATCAGAAGATATATAGGAGCAATCAACGCAAGAGCCAGATATCATCTAAAACTAAGCAAAAATAAAAATCTTATAGAATCGAAATCTCGTAGCGGATACCGGATTAACAGTTATTACAAACTCATTAAAAAGAGATAGTACATCCTAAGTAGAGTTAATAACTCAAAGGAGAAGAGCCATTTCTGGCTCTTTTTTTATTTACGGCATCCTATTTACCAGGTACGGGTTATGCATGTCAAAATATAATAAAGGTCGGAAAAGACAATATAAAGTAATTAAACACAAACAAACATATGAACAAAAATACAAAACTAAAAATAGAATATGTTCCGCTTGATTCCTTGAAAAGTCCCAGCTATAACCACAGGGTCTGGGCAAAGGAATCAACGGAACAGTTAGAAAAAAGCATTAAATGTTATGGGCTTGTCGACCCATTGATAGTAAATTCCGCCCCTGACCGAGAAAGAATAATTATTGGAGGAAATTACAGAGCATTCGTGGCACGCAGACTCGGCATTAAAGAAGTGCCAATCGTCCGAGTATATATCCCCGACCTCAATCGTGAAAAAGAACTTTGCCTACGATTGAATCGGAATACCGGCGAATTCGATTGGAATAAGCTTGAAGAATTCGGAGAAGATATGCTCCGTATGGTCGGATTCAGCAGTGAGGAAATGGATCAGATTTTCGGTATTGACGAAAGCCCAGAAATATTTGATTTGTCCAAAGAGCTCAAAAAGCTTGGGATTAATGAAATAAGGATTAAGAAAGGCGATGTCTGGCAACTCGGGAAGCACAAGATGATGTGTGGCGACAGCACAATTGAGTCTGATGTGCTCAAACTAATGGGTAAGGAAAAAGCAGATATGTGTCTGACTGACCCTCCATATTTATTAAATTATTTAGTTGGTAAAAAGAAACATGGCAAAGCAACAGAAGGATTCGGTTTAAAACGAGACCGCCGATATTTAGAAACTGAGAGCTTACCCAGCAACTTTACCGACTTGTGGACAGCTAATATCGCTAAAATTCAAAAACCAGATTTCTCCATTATGATTTTTGAGAATCCCAAAAATTTAAGGATTATATGGAACGCACTCGAAAAACATTGGACCTACCGTAACACTATAACATGGAGGTTGCCAAACCGCGTGCAGAACTTTGCCGCAAAATACAAATTCTTCAATAAAACCGATATCTGTCTTGTCGGAACGAAGGGCAACATTTCCCTAAATTTAGAAGAAGAACCCGAAGAACTTTTTCAGAACGAATATGAGAATGCATTGTTCATGACATCGGGAAAACCACATTGGGAAAGCTATAGTAAAAATAAAAAGTATTGCCCAACTGATTTCATAGACTTTGTAGCCGCAGATGAAAAAAGCTCCGGGCAAGGGATAATATTTGGAACAAAACCTTTGGAAGTACTTCTGCCCTATCTCAAAGTCCTGACCAAACGCGGAGATTTGGTCATTGAACCATTCGGAGGAAGCGGAAGTACATTAATAACAGCGGAAAAAATGGGCCGACGCTGTTATCTGATGGAAAAATCTAATGTCTATGCTGAAGTAATCAAAAACCGCTTTGAGAAATTAACCGGCGAAAAAGCTAAAATATTGATCCATGGAGACAAATAACAAAGAACAATTAAATGCAATCCGGCTCCGACAGTCCAAACAGAAAAAAGCGATTATTGAACAGTTAAAGAAGATCCCCGTAATCAATGTCGCTTGCGCAAGGGCTGTCGTTGGCCGGGCTAGCTTCTATCGTTGGCTACAAGAAGATGATGGTTTTAAAAAAGCGGTCGAAGAAGCGATGGCTGAAGGCGAATCTTTTATCAATGACATGAGCGAAAGTCAAATCATCACTCTAATCAAAGAGAAAAACTGGTCGGCCATCAGATTTTGGCTCACCAACCATCATCCTAAATATGCCAATAAATTAGAAGTTATAACAAATATTAAACAAGAGGAACTGAATGAGGAGCAAGAAGCTACTGTGCGTAATGCCCTTAAGC